>JALWUB010000430.1 GCA_026993275.1 Robiginitomaculum sp.
CAGGGTGGTGCCCTTTGCAAGCGGCCCGGGCCCTTGAGATGAAGCGAGGATCGCGCCCTGCGGGTTTGGCAGAGTTTCGCCCTGATTGCGTTGCAAGGGATTGAAATAGACTCCCTGTTCCTGCTCCATTGCGCCTGCTCAGAACAAAACTCTGCCAAACTGACGGCGCGGGGTTTACAGGTCTACGCCCTAGTTTCCGGTATTGACGGTGTGGAAGGTGGCAGAATTGCCGACTGCCGTGGCGGTACCGGTGATCGCGCCGCCAGAGCCTGCGGCAATCGTGGTGGTGGCGGTGATGCTGCCCGAATTGGTCTGGTTGGCAGAGCCGGTCATGCCGCCGCCGCAGGTGGCGCAGATAAAGCCCGAAACGGCATTGCCAAAGGCGGTGGCGCTGGCGACAAAATCGGTAATGCCAGTGCCGCCGCCATTATTCCCGGCGACGCCGCCGGTGAAACTGGACGTGGCCGTGACCGCACCGTCATTGTTCTGGTTTGCCGCCAGGTCGATGTCCGCGCCAACATTGGTGACCAGGGTCGAATTGGCCACGGCATAGGCGCTGGAGGCGTTCCAGCCATCCCAATTGACCAGGTGGACCTCGGAATCGGCGTTGATGGCAGCGCTGTTGTCCTGGGTTGAGCGCACCTTGGCAAAGCCAAAGGCGTTGTCGACGGTATAGCCATTGCCGGTGGCCGTGGCGGTGGCAATCACGTCCTCGCTGTCATGGGCGGTGATGCGCGCATGGGCGTCAATGGCGGGCGCAAAATTGTTCTGGTTGGCGTCCACATCGAGGGTGGCATTTTCCCCCCCGGCCGAAGCGGAATTGCCCAGCGATGTGGCCGTGGCGGTGGCCGAATCGGCAATGAACGGGGCGTCGATGGTGGCATCGGACGCAATATCGGCATTGTTGTCCTGGCCGGCCCAGGCGGTGATGTGATCGCCGCTCCAGGTCTCGTAGGAAATGGCATTGCCCGCCGCGGTCGCTGATGAACTGGGATTCATGGCCCAGTTGTTGATGGTGACGGCCGAGGTTGCGGTCAGCGAGGCGGGCGCGGTGGTGGTTTGCACGGAAACTGCATCGATGGCGCCGCAGCAGGTGGTGACGGTGGCGCTGTTGCCAAAGGCGCTGGCCAGGGAATCGAGCGAATCGCTGGTGGAGTCCACGGTGATGCTGGACTGGGCGCGGCCCTCGCCGATCAGGGTCTGGGTGTTGTCCAGGGTCAGATCGCCGGTATTGACATCCACCGACAGGGTGTTGCCGAGCGCCGTGGCGGCGCCGGTGACCGCGGCAACATCGCCAACGACCACGTCAAGCGTGCCGCTGAACGGATCGCTGTCGAGCTGGACATTGGTGACAACCGTGGGGTCGTCCTCAGTCGTAGCGCCCGCGCAGACCATTGCGGATAGTGCGATCGCGGCGGTCGTGCCAACGCGCAGGATCCTGGCGAGTGAGTGCATTGTTAGTTTCCTGGTTGCCATGGGCGGGGATGTAATTGCCGGTCAGGCCCATGGTGCCGAGCGGGTCGTCGAACTGGCACACATCGGGGCCGCTGACGCCATACAGATTGGCCGTCATTTCCAGCACGGCGCGCTCGATCACCGAGCGCACGGCGAGCTGGATCGGCTCCAGCGCGCGGCTGCCGGCGCTGACATCAATGATGTTCTGGTGGTTGAAAAAGGCGAAAATCCCGGCGCCGATCTCGCGGCCGATGATCTGTTTCTGATAGGAAATAACATCAACCACTTCGAGGGTGCGGGTTTTGACCAGGCGCAGATCCAGGCCGACGTTGAGCACATAGGTCTTGGCGTTCAGGAAGCCCTTGGGGTCATCCACATCGACATCGCCGCCAAAGGCGTCAATGCCGGAAGACGAGATGTTGTAATTGAGTTCGGTGATGCCGCCGACCAGATAGTAATCCGAGCCCGGCACCGAGCCGGCCATGATCTTGCGGTACTGGTTCTTCTGGCCGTCACCGATCAGCTTGTTGTTGGCGTATTTCAGCTCCAGTTCCGACACCGAGGTGTCATAACGCTCGACCAGCCGCGCCCCGGCCTTGGCAAAGGCGGACATGGCCATCAGCGACGCCCCCTGGGTGATCTTGGCGCCGCCCTCGATCTCGATCTTGCCGGTATAGTCCTGAATGCGCCCCACGGCGATGCGCGGCGCCGCCACCTTGTTGGCGCGCGCATACTGGCCAATGCAGGTCAGGGCCGCCGAATAAGGCGTCGGGTTGGCGGTCACCGGGGCATTGCCAATGGGCTTGGCATAAAGCCCGTGCGGCCCCGCAAAGGGCGAGGTGCAGGCGCTGAGCGCCAGGGCGCTGGCCGCCAGCAAGGCGGTCAGGCGCATCCGGCGCACTCTGGTTGTCCTAATCGTCAAGTCTCAGCCCCCCGTTCAGTTCGCCATCGGCGGCAGGCGGTTGCTGGCGCTGGCCCCGGCGCAAACCCTGGCCCGGCGCTGCCCGGAACGGGCCGTCGGCGGCCAGGTCCGGCAGCATGGGCGGTGTAGTGGTGTTGGTGCTGCCATTCAGATTGACGGTCTGGTTGCCGTTATTGATCTGGGTCGAATCAATGATGACGGTATTCCAATTGCCATTGGTGATGACGTTGAGCTGATTGCCAATGGCGCCGCTGCCGCCGCCAAGACCTGCAAAGCCGCCGGTGCTGCCAAAGCTGCCCCCGCCGGAAAAGAAACTACCGCCTATGCCGCCCGAAAGCGTCGACTGGCCGGTCAGGATCCGGCCATTGACAATGGCGCGATTGCCATTGGCATCGCGGGTTCTGGGGTCAAAGGGCTGGTTGAAATCGTTATAGGCCTTGCCATAGGGAATGTTCAGCTGCGCCGGGTTTTGCAAGACCTGGGCCCGCGCCGCACCCGCAAGCGCGGCCAGCGCCAAGACCGGCGCGCCCCAGAAGGACAAGACTTTGTTGACCTTGTTCATACACTCTTCCTGAAGGATAAGTGTTGAGATTGTGTTAGTGGATTGAGATTGTGTTCGTGCGTCTTCAGACGGCAAGCTTGAAGACATTCCCGCTTTCCGCCAGATACTCCTCGCGAATGGGGCGCGGTGCGCCGAACAAATGCCCCTGGCCATA
>JALWUB010000431.1 GCA_026993275.1 Robiginitomaculum sp.
TTCGGGCCAGGCGGCAATGCTCATCAGCACCCGGCCATGCCAGAAGGTGCCGATCACGCCCTTGCCCTCGCGCCATACGGGCTGCACCGCCTCCAGCCCGCGCACCTCCCAGCGCGTGGTGGCGCGCACCAGGCGCATATAACCTGCCAGCAGTGCCGTCAGCACAGCCTGGACAGGTTCGGAACGCAAAAGTCGTTTCAGCATGGCCATGGATTGTTCAGGGTCAGGACCCATTGATTGCATTCATTCTGCGCGAGCGGATTTGTGTTCTGAACAGGAGGGATGGTGCGGGAAATGTGGTGCATTTTCAAACCATTTCGACGTATTCAGAGCACAAATCCGCCGCGCCCATGCGGGTTTGACAGGAAAGCCCCATCTGCGGCGCAAACGCTCCTCGAATAGGGCCAAACCTGTCCTTCGTCGCGTTTGCTGGCATCTTGCCCTTTCCTGTCAAACAGAATTGCATGAGATTAATGGGCCCTGACCCTAGAGTCCTCATGCACCTTATGCCATCAAATCCGCGTTCATGGAAAAACAGATGCACTTTGATCTCTCCACGCCGGAAGGCCGCCGCCGGGCCCAGCGCGACCTGATGTGGCGCGATCACGGCTTCTTGCGCCTGTGGTTCCAGAACGCCCGCTGGATCAGCGGCGAAATGGCCTGTTCCAACCAGCCCAGCCCGCGCCAGATCAGGGCCTGGGCGGAGCGCGGCATCAAGACCATCATCAATCTGCGCGGCGCCAGCCCGACCGGCTATTATGCGCTGGAGCGCGAAGCCTGCGCGGCGAACGGCATCACGCTTTGCGATTTTGCCGTCAAGTCGCGCGACGTGCACCCGCCAGAGGTCATTTTCGGCGCCCGCGATCTGTTTGAACGTATCGCCTACCCGGCACTGATGCACTGCAAGTCGGGGGCTGACCGGGCCGGTTTCATGGCAGCGCTGTACATGCATTTCCGCCAGAACGAACGCATTGAAGTGGCCATGCGGCAATTGTCGCTCAAGACCCTGCATGTGCGCCATGCCAAGACCGGCATGCTGGATTTTTTCTTTCAAAGCTATGTGGATTACGCGCGCCAGACCCCCATCAGCTTTTCCGACTGGGTGCGTGATGTCTATGACCCGCCCGCCCTCAAGGCCGCCTTCATGAACAACCGCCTGGGCACGCTTCTGGTGGACCGGATCTTGCGGCGCGAATAGCACAATCAACGCATTAAACCAATTCTGACAGCTGGTCTGGAATCAGCGGATTCTGTCTGGCCAGGCCCCGGCTTGCCCTGGCCTGCCCGCCGAAACGCTTACAATTCTCCTAAAATGGACACGCCAGGTGCAACGGATCTGAAAAAAACTGCTTTCAGAGTGGCGGTTCGGGCACGACGGCATCGTCAAGACAGTAACGGGCGATGAAACACATGAACCAGATGGAGATGTTGATGACAACCCGCAAAGCCTTTTACCTGAGCGCCGCCTCGCTCGCCGTTCTGAGCCTGTCCGCTCCGGCGCTGGCCGGGCCGGCGCTGCAAGCAGCCATGCTGCCGACAAGCCGTTCCACCAGCATCAACCGGCCGGTGACGGTGTTTGCCAGCATGATCAATGGCGGCGATGCCACGGCGAAGGCCTGCAGCATCAGCCTGCGCAACAGCGCCTTGCCGCTGACCCTGTCCTACCAGCCCATGCAGGCCGACAATGTGACCCCTGCCGGCGCCCCGGACACCCCGTTTGACCTGGCCCCCGGCGCCGCCCAGGCCCTGGTGCTGACCTTCACGCCCAGCGCCCCGGTTCCCGCCGGTTCCGTGCGGCTGAAATACAGCTGTTCCGATGCGGCGGGCAATGCGGTTGCCGCGCCGGTGGTTGATGGCGTCAATGCGCTGGCGTTTTCTGCCTCGGCGACGGAAGCCCCGGATGTGGTCACCATCGCCCAGACGCGTTCGGGCGATGGCTATATCCGCATTCCCAGCGCGGGCGGTGCCGAAGCGATGGCGGTTTCGGCGGTGAATATCGGCGCGGCCAACAATGGCAATGCCAGCGATGCCGACCTGATTGCCATGCCGGACACCGGCAATGCGGCACTGCCTGTGACCCTGTTTGTGTGCGAAACCGATGCGGCGACAGGCGCCTGCCTGAGCAATCCGGCGCCTTTCGTGCACACCAGGCTGGGCGGCACGCCAAAGACCTATACCGTGTTCGCCAATGCGGACCCGGATGCCGGGATTCCCGACTTCCCGGATATTTCGCGGGTGTATTTGCGGTTTTACGAAACCACCTCTCCCACCGTTGACGTGCGCGGCGAGGGCCGCGGCGCCACTGGCCTGGCGGTCACGGCCCCGGCCCCGGCGTCTGCCGCGTCCCAGTCCAGTGCCCTGCCCGAAGGGATCTGGGAAGCCCGTTTCAATGGTGCCGGTGGCGCATACCGGGAAGGCCTGCTGTTCATTTCGGCAAGCGGCGGTCTGCACGGCATTGTCTATGGCGACCCGGACGGGGAACACGCCAACAATGACAATGGCCATGGCGATCATAACGGCGATGCCAACGACAACGACAATGATGGCGACCGCAATGGCGATACCGACAATGATGGCGACGCCAGCAATGACAACGGCCATGGCGATCATAACGGTGATGTCAACGACAACGACAATGACGGCGACCGCAATGGCGACACCGACAATGATGGTGACGCCAGCAATGACAATGGCCATGGCGGCCATAACGGTGATGTCAACGACAACGACAATGACGGCGACCGCAATGGCGATACCGACAATGATGGCGACGCCAACAATGACAACGGCCATGGCGATCATAATGGCGATGCCAACGACAATGACAATGACGGCGACCGCAATGGCGACAATGACAATGACGGCGACGGCCATGGTGATAACGGTGATGGTGACGGCCATCATGACCAGGGCGGTGACGGGCCGGAGCAGTCCGGCGACTCGTCAGCCCGGCGCTTTGCCTCGGCCTCGCTGCTGTCCGGCTCGATCAGCACGGATGCGGCCAACAACTGGTCTGCCAGTGCCACCGTTCTCGATCTTGGCAATGGCGCAGGCGGCATCAGCTATCAGCTGGGCGGCACCTACAATG
>JALWUB010000432.1 GCA_026993275.1 Robiginitomaculum sp.
GCCAGCTGGCCCAGGCCGCAGGCACCGAACTTGGCGGCAACAAGGCGGCCTATGGCCGCTTCAGCGTCAGCGGCAATGCCCGCGCCAACCCGTCCAGCCTTTCCTTCGACAAGGCCGTTCTGCACTTTGACCAGATCGCCGCCACAGGGCGCTTTGGCGCCCGTTTTGGCGGTGCCGCGCCGCGCCTGTCGGGAAGGATGGACATTGCCGCGCTGGACCTGACCCCCTACCTGCCGCCCCAGGCCCCGCCGGGGCAGGGCGTGCCGCCGTGGAGCACGGAACCGCTCGACCTGAGCATGCTGGGCGCGGTCAATGCCGATTTCACGCTGACGCTGGGCAGCCTGCAAATGCGCCAGATCAAGATTGGCAAATCCGTGCTCAAGGCGGCTCTGAACAGGGGGCGGCTGCAGGCGGACCTGACGCAAATGGCGCTCTATGGCGGCAATGGCTCCGGCCAGGTGGTGCTCAATGGCCGCGGCAAGGTGCCCTCGGTCTCTCTGCGCGCCGATATTGCCGGAGTGCGCTTCCTGCCTTTGCTGCGCGATGCGGTGCAGTTCAAGCGCCTCGATGGCACCGGCTCGGCACGGCTTGCGGTGCGCGGCGCAGGCCCGTCCCAGGCGGCGATCATGAAGGCGCTGCAGGGTCAGGGCAGCCTGCATCTGAAAGACGGCCGCATCATCGGGGTCAATCTGGCCGAAGTGCTCAGAAGCGCCCAGAGCTTCCTTTCCAGCGGCGCCCTGCCCGCCCGGCTTGGCGCGGGCAAGGCGACAGATTTCAGCGATCTGAAAGCCAGCTTCACCATTGCCAACGGCGTCGCCCGCACGGATGATTTCATCATGCTCAGCCCGCTCCTGCGGGTGCCTGGCCAGGGCACGCTCGATATTGGCCGGCAAACCGTGGACTTTCGCCTCAAGCCGCGCGCCGTGGCATCGCTGGAAGGCCAGGGCGGCAAGGCCGATCTGCAAGGCTTCGAAGCGCCGTTCCGCATTCACGGGCCCTGGAACGCCGTCAAGGCGGGGCTGGACACGGGCGTGCTGAAACAACGGCTCAAGAAGCGTGCCAAGAGCAAGCTGGGCGGCCTGATCGACCAGCAGCTGGGCCAGCAAAGCAGCGCTGGCGCGGCACTGAAATCCATGCTCGGCGTGCCGGAACCGGCACCGGCGGACAAGAACGGGGCCAGACCCAAGAGCGACGAGGAAAAGGCCCTGGATGCCCTCTCGGGCCTGTTCAAAAAGAGCAAGAGCAAGAAGAAGAAAAACAGCCCGCCGCCAAAGTGAGTACGCTGCTGCCGCCGCCTTTGGCTCAGAGATCCGCAAACGGGTCAGCGTCCGCTTCGGTTTCGTCAAAGCCCAGGGCATCGAAGGCGGCGCGCATGTGCGCAGGCAGCGGTGCCTCGACCTGCAACAGCGAGCCATCGGGGTGCGGCAGGGTAATGGCGCGGGCATGCAGATGCAATTGCGGCGCCAGGCCGCCAAGCTCTGGCCGGTCGCAGGTGTATTTGCGATCCCCGGCAATGGCATGGCCCAGGCCCGCCATGTGCAGGCGCAGCTGGTGCGTGCGCCCGGTTTCGGGCCGCAGCGCCAGCCAGCTTGCCCGTTGTCCGGCCCGCGCCAGCACCGCATAATTGGTGCGGGCAAAGAGCGCATCCGGATCGCCGTGGCGGGCCTGCACCATCACCTCGCGGCCGCCGGGGCCCGCGCCCTTTTTCATGAAGCCGCTGATCTGCCCCTGCGGCGGCCTGGGCACGCCCAGAACGATGGCCCAATAGGTCTTGCGCGCCTGGCGCGTGGCAAAGGCCCTGGCCAGAGCCGCCGCCGCGGCCGCGGTGCGCCCCAGCAGCAGCACGCCGGAGGTGTCCCGGTCGAGCCGGTGCGCAAGGCGCGGGCGCTCGCCCCCCCGCGCCAGCGCCGCCAGCATGCCGTCAATATGGCGCGTGGTCTTGCTGCCGCCTTGCACGGCCAGCCCGGCGGGCTTGTTCAGGGCAATCACCTGATCATCCTCATGGAGCACCATGGCGCGCAGGCGCGCCGCATCGGCGGCACTGACCGGGCGCACAGGCCTTGGCGCCCCGGCGGGCGGCAATGGCGGGACGCGCACCTGATCGCCCGCCTGCAGGCGCTGGGCGGCCTTGGCGCGCTTGCCATTGACGCGCAACTGGCCCTTGCGCAGGAGTTTTTCCACCATGCCATGGCTGATATGGGCAAAACGCCGCCGGAACCAGCGGTCCAGACGCTGGTCCTGCTCCTCCGGCGCAACGGTTATGATCTGGACGCCGCTCAAGAGAGAAACAGGCGCCGGGCGGCATAGAGCCCGATGAACAGCCCGCCAATGGCCAGTATCAGCGAGACGCTGACATAGCCGACCGCCGTGCCCCAGGCCTTGCGCTGGATCATCATCGCCGTTTCCAGCGCAAAGGAGGAAAACGTGGTGAAGCCGCCAAGCAGGCCGACGCCCAGGAACAGGCGCAAATGCTTGCCGCCATCGACGCCAAAGGCCAGCCAGCCCGCCAGCAGGCCCATGGCCAGGCCGCCAATGGCATTGGCCAGCAAGGTGCCCCAGGGAAAGCCCGGGCCAAAGGTGTGCAGCGCATAACGGCTGAGCAGATGCCGGGCGCTGGCCCCCAGCGCGCCGCCGGCAGCGGCCAGAAGAATGGTTCTCATGGACTTGCTGATAGCGGTGCACCAGGCAATGAGCAAGGCGGCCGCATTGATTTTGCACAGGAACAGGGACTTATCAGGTGCCAGGGGCGCAAAATGCCCGTAAACTGCCTGAAAACCGATAGCACCAGGGGGCAGAGCATGGATCAGAGCATTACCGGCGCCCTGCGCCGCAGCCCGCTGTTTTGCGCCTTGAACCAACCGGTTTTCGAGCACATCCAGGCGCTGGCGGTGCCGGTGCGCTTTTCCAGCGGCCAGGTGCTGTTTCAGCAAGGTGATGCGGCAACGCGCTTCTTTGTGGTCATTGACGGCTGGATCAAGCTCTACCGGCAAAGCGCGGTGGGCGAGGAAACCGTCATCAACATTTTCGGCGCGGGCGAATCCTTTGCCGAGGCGGCGATGTTTTCGGGCCAGACCTATCCAGTCAGCGCCGAAGCGGTCACCGATACGGCGCTGGCGGCGTTTGAGGGGCGCAGTTTTCTGGCCAACATGGAGCGCCAGCCCGAAATTGCCCGGGCGCTGCTGTCGTCCATGGCGCGGCGCATGCACGCCCTGGTGCGTGACCTGGAGCAGATGAAGGGCCGCCCGGCGCCCAAGCGCCTGGCCGCCTGGCTGGTGCGTCTTTGCGGCGGGCGCGAGGGCCCCGTGGAGATCCGCCTGCCTTACGAAAAAAGCCTGATCGCGGCGCGCCTGGGCATGACCCCGGAAAGCCTGTCGCGGGCGTTTTCCAGATTGCGCCGCCACGGCGTCACCACAAGGGGCGCCCTGGTGACCATTCGCGATTGCAAGGCCCTGCGCACCCTTGAATCCTGAACATCCACCCCAGCCCCGCGGCGGCCAGCAAAACCCTTTCCCCGTTTTCCCTGGGGATAGCGGTGTGGTTTGAGGCTTTGAACAAGGCTTTCAGGGGGGTGTCTGGGGCGCGCACGATGGCCTTCTTTGCAGCACTCTTGAGCCGCAAAGCCTTGTGGCGCCTTGATTCACAATCTCATTCGTCCGTGCAAAGCTGTCTTTGACGGCCCCGCACAGACTGATTATCCACTCCGGCGCCCTTGCGGGGACAGGCGCGGACTTGTCCCCGCACAAAGTGGCCCGAAATGGCTTGAAATGGCCCGTTCACTGGACGGGTCCGGTTCGAAAATGGGTGAAACTGGCCTGCAAGTGGACTGCCTCATGGCCTGATCTTCACACGAAACAGGCCATGCAGGCCATGACGCCGCTCCCTTGTGGCGAGCAAAGCCGAACCATGGAGAGTGCGGTCTTCAGCCTTCGGCGGGCTCAGGGCCTGCCGTGTCACGCACGGCGCGCTTCAGAACTTGTTAACGGCGCTTGTCAACCTGGCGGCAAAGTGTTTTTGCGACACTGCGCTCATGGACATGACCCACAGAGCGGAAAAATGGCTCGGGCGGCTCCTGCTGTTCTGCGGCCTTGGTTTCATGGTGCTGATCAGCGTCTTTGCGGTCAGCGTCATTGCCGATCCGGCCAAGGCCAGAAGTTCCCTGCTCATTGGTGGTTTCATCGGGGGCTTCATGGTGCTGGGTGCGCCGGTTGGCCTGCTGATGACCGTGCTGCCGGTGCTGCGCCGCATCAATCGCCTCAAGGACGAGCGCGACAGCACACCCCAGTTTTCCTGGATGCACGAACGGTAATTGCCCCTCGCCGGCGAAGGGCTGCAATGGCATAAAGACGCCTCTTGTACGGGATTCGCGTCATGGCCCATGCTTCTGCCGGTCCGCAAATCGAGCGCCTGATCGCGCTGCTGGCGCGCCTGCCCGGGCTGGGGCCGCGCTCGGCGCGCCGTGCCGCCCTGCATCTGATCAACAACAAGACCACGCTGATGGCGCCGCTGGCCGAAGCCCTGGCCGAGGCCGCGCAACTGATCCGGCCCTGCGGCACCTGCGGCAATATCGATGTGCATGACCCATGCGCGATTTGCGCGGCGCCGGGGCGCGAGCGCAGCCGCATTTGCGTGGTCGAGCAGGTCGGCGACTTATGGGCGCTGGAGCGGGCCGGGGCCTGGCGCGGCCAGTATCATGTTCTGGGCGGAGTGCTGTCGGCGCTGGATGGGGTGCGGCCGGAGGATCTGCGCATTGACGCGCTCAGGGCGCGGGCCGCCAGGGACGAGGTCCGCGAGGTCATTCTGGCGCTCAACGCCAATGTCGACGGGCAGATGACGGCGCACTATATCCACGACGCCCTGGCGGGGGCCGGGGTGCAGGTCAGCCTGATTGCCCGCGGCGTGCCGGTTGGCGGCGAGCTGGACTATCTCGATGACGGCACGCTGAGCGCCGCCCTGAAAGCCAGAAAGCAACTGTGAATCCTGCGGCATGTTGCCCGCTGATCTGGCGCGGGCGGTCTGGTCCGGCAATCTGCAACAGGCATGGCCGGGGCGCTTGCACCGCGCCGCAACATCGCCTATAGACCGCGCTCGAATTTGCGCTGGCGGACGCTGGCGCGCCCCGTGCGCGTGCGCGCAGGGTGTGATACGGAACTTTTGCCTTCGAGGATGAGCGATCATGGCCGATATTCTTCTTTCTGTTGAGGTGCGCGAGCGCACCGGCACTGGCGGGGCCCGCCAGACCCGCCGCGAAGGCCTGATCCCCGGCATTCTCTATGGGGGCAAACTGGGCAATGTGCCCATCAGCCTCAAGCAGAACGAGGTGCAAAAGGCGCTCAATGCCGGTGACTTCATAGACCAGACCGTAACCATCGAGCACAAGGGCGAGCGCCAGCTGGTGCTGACCCGTGACGTGCAGTATCACCCGGTGACCGACCTGCCCTTGCATGTCGATCTGTACCGCGTGGACGAAGACCAGATGATCGAGGTCAATGTTCCCGTGCGCTTTGTCCATGAAGAAGAGGCTCCGGGCCTGAAACGCGGCGGCGTGCTCAATATCGTCCGCCATGAACTGGCGCTGATGTGCCCGGCCGGGTCCATTCCCGAAGCCATCGAGGTGGATCTGACCGGCTTCGAGATTGGCGATTCGGCACACATTTCCTCGGTGAAATTGCCCGAGGGCGTCACCCCGGCCATTACCGACCGCGATTTCACCATTGTCACCGTGGTCGGCTCGCGCGCCGCGGTTGCCGAGGCCGAGGAGGCCGAAGCCGAAGCTGCGGAAGCCGCCGAAGCGGCAGAAGCCGCGGAAGCGCAGGACGAAGGGGAATAAGCCATTCCCCTGCCGCTGCCATTTCCCTGGCGGCGCCTTTTTGGTCCGGCGCGGGAGGTCCCGATGGTGCTCATTGCCGGGCTTGGCAACCCTGAAGACAAATACCGCAACAACCGCCACAATGCGGGTTTCATGGCCGTGGACGCCATCGCCCGCGCCCATGATTTTGGCCCGTGGCGGCGCAAATTCTCGGCTCTGGCCAGTTCCGGGGTGCTGCAGACCCCTGATGGCCCGGTCAAGACCCTGCTGCTGAAGCCGCAGACATTTTACAACGAGTCCGGCCGGGCGCTGCAGGCCGCGGCGTCCTTTTACAAGCTGCCGCTATCGCGCATCATCGTCTTTCACGATGATATCGACCTGGCGCCGGGCAAGGTCCGGGTCAAGTGCGGCGGCGGCTCGGCAGGCAATAACGGCATCAAGTCCATTGCCGCGGCGCTGGGCCCCGGGTTTTGCCGCGCCCGTATCGGCGTTGGCCATCCGGGCGACAAGGCGCAGGTCGTCTCCCATGTTCTCAAAGACTTTTCAAAGGCCGACCAGGCCTGGCTGGCGCCCTTGCTGGAGCGCATTGCCGATGCCGTGCCGCTGCTTGCCGAAGGCCGCATGGATGCGTTCCAGACCAGGGTTAATTGCCGCTGAGCAAGGACCAGGACCCTGCGCGGTAAATTCTTACAGGATGGTAACGATTTCGTCATTGTGCCCGGCCGCGTTTCTGTGCAAGCATGAACACGTTAACAGGGTTGTTTTGGTGAAACTCAAGGGGTTGGGTTTGGGCAGAAACGGCAAGGCCAGCCGGCGCGAGCAAACCCGTGCGCGGATTTTCCGGGCCGCGCGCAAGGTCATTGCCAAACACGGCATCGATGATGCCACCATCCGCAAGATCGCCGACGAGGCCGATGTTTCCCCGGCTCTGGTGATGCAGTATTTCAGCACCAAGGCGGCGCTGGTGCAGGAAGTGTTTCTGGATTCCAACAAGATCCTGCTGGAGATTTTTGCGGACAAGGTCAAGAGCGCCGAGTCCTTTCACCAACTGACCATGAGCGCCATCGAGTCGTTTCTGGCGCGCGATCTGCGCTCGCCGGCGCTGACCCGCCAGGTGATGGCCTTCACCTGGACCTGGGGGCCGGAGCAGGAAGAAAAGTTCCGCACCACCTTGCACGACATGAGCGCCATCATCGCCGATTCCCTCGCGGCGCGATTTTTGCCGCAAGACCGGCATCTGACCCGCGCCGCATCCTTTGCCCTGATCAACACCTATGTGGGCCTGTTGCGCATCGCCTTGCAGGAAGACTGGCCGCCGGAGCGCGTGCTCACCGCTGTCGAGCCGTCTGTGCGGATCATCCTCGCCGGTCTTGAACAAGTCGCGCAAAAGGCGGATGCTGCGCCCGGTTCTGAATGACGGGCCTGGGCGCAGCCAATGCATTTCGCTTCCGACACCACCGCTCCGGCGCATCCCCGCGTGCTGGAAGCGGTCATGGCCGCCAATAGCGGCGCGGCGCCCAGCTATGGCGCCGATGCGTGGACACAGCGCGCCGCCGAGGCCCTTGGCGCAGTGTTCGAGACAGAGCTGGCGGTGAGTTTTGTCAGTTCCGGCACCGCCGCCAATGCCCTGGCGCTGAGCCTGCTGTGCCCGCCGGATGGCGCCGTCATCTGCCACGAAAACGCCCATATCAACCGCGATGAGCGCGGCGCGCCGGAGTTTTACACGGGCGGCGGCAAATTGCTGCTGGCAGGCGGCGAAGGCGACAAGATCACCCTGCAGACCCTGCGGCCCCTGCTGGACGCCATTGACCGGGATTTTGTCCATGAAACCCCGGCGGATGCGCTGTCGCTGTCGCAATTGAGCGAGGCCGGCACCGCCTATGGCGTGGACGAGGTTGCAGCGCTGTGCCGGGCCGCCCGTGAAGCCGGCCTGCACACCCACATGGACGGGGCGCGTTTTGCCAATGCCCTGGCCAGCACTGGCGCCAGCCCCGCCGCGATGAGCTGGCGCGCCGGGGTGGAGGTGCTTTCCCTTGGCTTCACCAAGACCGGTGCCATGGGGGCCGAGGCCATCATCCTGTTTGGCAAAATGGCGGACAGATGGCCCATGCGCGAAGCGCGGCGCAAGCGCGGTGGCCACATGCCGCCCAAGCAGCGTTTTATCGCCGCCCAGGTGCTGGCCATGCTCGACGGCGGTTTGTGGCTGGACCTGGCGGCGCACGCCAATGCCATGGCGCAGGAGCTGGCCGGGGGCTTTGTGCGCCATGGCGCGGTGCTGCAGCACCCGGTGCAGGGCAATGAGGTGTTCGTGCGCCTGCGCAGCGGCCAGGCCGCGGCCTTGCGCGCCGCCGGGGCGCAGTTCTATGACTGGCCTGATGGCTCGGCACGCTTTGTCACCAGCTGGAACACATCCGCTGCGGACGTGAAACAGGCGCTGGCGGCGCTGGACGGCCGGACGGAGGCATGACATGAACGCCAGCATGGCTGGGAAACGCGAATCTCTTGAAAAGCAGTTGCGGGCACTGCTGGGTGATCGTCTGAGCACGGCGGCGGCAGTGCGCGAGCAGCATGGCCATGACGAATCCTTTCATGAGACCGCGCCGCCGGACATGGTTGCCTTTGCCCGGGACACCAGGGAGGTTTCCCAGATCGTCAAGGCCTGCGCCGCCGCCAGGACCCCGGTCATCGCCTTTGGCACCGGCACGGCGCTGGAGGGCCATGTCAATGCCGTGCAAGGCGGCGTCTGCATTGATCTTTCGCAGATGAACCGGGTGCTTGAGGTGCGCCCCGAAGACATGGACGCCAGCGTTGAAGCGGGCGTGACCCGCAAGCAGCTGGAGCATGAATTGCGCGCCACCGGGCTGATGTTCCCCGTTGATCCCGGCGCCGATGCCAGTCTTGGCGGCATGGCCGCCACGGGCGCTTCGGGCACGACGACACTGCGCTATGGGGCCATGCGCGAAAACGTGCTGGCGGCTACGGTTGTGCTGGCCGACGGCTCCATCGTGGAACTGGGCAGCCGTGCCCGCAAATCCTCCGCCGGTTATGACCTGCTGCACCTGATCATCGGCTCGGAAGGCACGCTGGGCATCATCACCGAACTGACCCTGCGGCTCTATGGCCGCCCGGAGGTGGAGGCCAGCGGCGTCGTTGCCTTCGACACCATCGAGAACATGGTCGATGCGGTCACGCTCGCCATCCAGAGCGAGATTCCGCTGGCGCGCATGGAGCTGATGGATGCGCTCGCCATCTATGCGGTCAATGAATATGCCAAGCTGGATAACGAGGTGGCGCCGACGCTGTTTCTGGAGTTTCACGGCACCGAAGCCAGCGTCGCCGATGACCAGCGCCGTTTCGCGCAAATTGCCGATGAGTTCGGCGGCAAGGGTTTTCGCGCCTCGGCCAGCCCGGAGGAACGCAAGGCCCTGTGGCGTGCGCGCCACGAGGCGCTCTATGCGGCCAAGGCCTTCAATCCGGGCAAGAAGGGCCTGATCACCGATGTCTGCGTGCCAATCTCGAAACTGGCGCAAAGCATTGCCGACACCCGCGCCGATTTTGACGAACACGGCATTCTTGCAGCCATTGTCGGTCATGTCGGCGATGGCAATTACCACACCACGCTATGGGTCGAGCCCGGCGATGCCGAAGCTCTGGCCAATGCCGAAGCTGCGGTCGAGCGCATGGTCGAGCGCACCCTGGCCGTGGGCGGCACCTGCACTGGCGAGCACGGCATCGGCCTTGGCAAGCGACGTTTTCTGGAGCGCGAACACGCCAGCGCCATGCCGATGATGCGCACCATCAAGACCGCCCTGGACCCGGACAACATCATGAATCCGGGCAAGGTAGTTTAGGCCTGGGCCGGAGTCATGACCAGAATTCTGATCATGGAAGGCAATACGCGCGCCCACCGGCGCACCGCGGCGAAGCTGGGGGTGCGTGATGCCAGCGCCATCTATGCCGCTGCCATTGCCGCGCATTTCAGGGATGCGGGCCTGGACATTGTCCATGCCGCCGACCCCGGCGAGGGCCTGCCCGGTGGCGCCAGCCTGGCCGATTATGATGGGCTGGTGATCGGCGGCTCGGCCCTGCATGCCTATGACACCGGCTTTGCGGTGCGCAACCAGATTGAACTGGTGCGCGCCTTTGCGCAGACCGGCAGGCCGATGCTGGGCTCGTGCTGGGGTTTGCAAATCGCCGCCATTGCCGCAGGCGGCACTGTCGGCAGAAACCCCAAAGGCCGCGAGGTTGGCTTTGCCCGCAATATCGCCCTCAATGCGGCCGGACGCGCCCATCCCTTCCTGGCCGGACGGCCGCCGGCCTATGATGCCATTTGCATTCACTATGACGAGGTCACGCGCCTGCCTGCTCAGGCCACCGTGCTGGCGGGCAATGCCCACAGCGCCGTGCAGGCAGCCACCGTGCCGCTGGGCAGGTCGGAGGTCTGGGCGGTGCAATATCATCCCGAGTTTGATCTGGCGCATATCGCCATGGCGATGCGGCATTATCAGGACGACATGATCGCGGACGGCTTTTTTGCCGATGCCGCCAATGGCCAGGACTATACAGGCAGGCTGCTGGCGCTGCATGAGAACCGGCATGACAAGGCGCTGGCCTGGCAATTGGGCGTGGATCAGCAGATTCTCGATGATGCTTTGCGCCGCACGGAGATCATCAACTGGGTGAACAGTCTCGCTGGTGCGGGCTGACGGGCTCTGCCAAGCCGCGTTGCCAGGGCTTGTGCAAGGCTGCTATAGAGCGCCCCGGAGGCTGGCAGCGGACGGGTGCCTCGCCAACCCGGTCAGGTCCGGAAGGAAGCAGCCGTAACGAGTTTATCCCGGGTCGCTGTTCAGTCTCCACCATTGCCGGGCTGGTGATTTCACAACACAGGAAAGCGGCGGCGCCATGAGCATGCATGACCTGGCCAGCACGCTTTTGCGCCATCTGCCCGCAGAGCCCGCGCACCGGCTTGGCCTTCAGGCCTTGCGTGCCGGGCTTGGACCAGGGCAGCGCCACGCCGATGATGCGGTGCTGCGCACGCAAGCGGGGCCTTTGCACCTGCCCAACCCGCTCGGCCTTGCCGCCGGATTTGACAAGGATGCGCTGGCCGGTGCCGCCATGCTGCGCGCGGGCTTTGGCTGGGCCGAATGCGGCACGGTGACGCCCTTGCCGCAAGCGGGCAATGCGCGCCCGCGCCTGTTCCGCCTGCACCAGGACCAGGCGGTGATCAACCGCATGGGCTTCAACAATGCCGGGCTGGAACGCTTCCGGCGCAATTTTGCCCGCCAGAAGGCCCGCGCCCGCGGCGCTCTTGGCGCCAATATCGGCGCCAACAAGGACTCTGCCGACCGTATTGGCGATTATGTCACCGGCCTGAAAGCCCTGTGGGGCCTGCCGGACTGGTTTACCATCAACATTTCATCGCCCAACACGCCGGGCCTGCGCGCTCTGCAAGGCAAGGGAGCGCTGGAAGACTTGCTGGGGCGGCTGATGGAAGCGCGCGCAAGCCTTGGCAAGGAGCAGCCCTCGCCGCCGTTTTTCCTGAAGATTGCGCCGGATCTTGAGGAGGCGCAGATTGTGCAGATCTGCACCGCCGCCTGCACATTTGGCGTTGACGGGCTGATCATCGGCAACACCACGCTTGACCGGCCCGCCAGCTTGCGCAGCCGCCACCGCAACCAGGCCGGCGGCCTTTCCGGGCGGCCCCTGTTTGCGCGCTCGACAGACATTCTGCGCCGCTTTGCCGAGGCCAGCGAAGGCAGGCTGGTGCTGATCGGCGCGGGCGGCATTGCCAGTGGCGCCGATGCCTTTGCCAAGCTCCGCGCCGGGGCCAGCGCCGTGCAGCTCTATACCGGCCTGGTCTATCACGGCCCCTCGCTGGTGCAGCGCATCAAGAGCGAACTGGCGCAGATCCTGCGCGCTGAAGGCTTTGCCAGCGTGCAGGACGCTGTTGGTTAACCAGCAGCTTTCAGGCGCACGCTGCGCTCCAGCGCCGGATAGGCCACCAGCAGGCCAAGCGCGCGGGCAATGTAATAGCTGAGGAAGGCCAGCCACACCCCGGCATTGCCATAGGCATGGGACAGCCAGGCATCCATGGCCAGATAGGCCAGCACGGCGGCCAGCGAGGCATTGCGCATGGCGGCGCTGCGGGTGGCGCCAATGAATATGCCGTCCAGTTGCCAGGAGGCGACGCCGAGCACCGGCACCGCGGCGGCAAAGGGCAGAAAGGCGCGGGCGCTTGCGC
>JALWUB010000433.1 GCA_026993275.1 Robiginitomaculum sp.
AGATGGTGCCCTTTGCCGGTTACGCCATGCCGGTGCAGTTCCCGGACGGCATCATCAAGGAACACAAGTGGACGCGCGCCCATTGCGGCCTGTTCGATGTCTCGCACATGGGCCAGGCCTTCGTCATTGGCCCGGATCACGAGACCACGGCGCGGGCGCTGGAGGCGCTGATGCCGGGCGATTTCGTCTCCCTGGAACCGGGCCAGCAGCGCTATTCCCTGCTGCTCACCGGCGAGGGCGGCATCATGGATGACCTGATGGTCACCCGCTCCATCCACGAGCGTTTCGAGGGCTGGCTGATGCTGGTCGTCAATGCCGCCTTCAAGAAGGAAGACTTCGCCCAGATCGCCGCGCGCCTGCCCGAAGGCGTGCGCCTGCAGCCCGCGCCCGAGCGGGCGCTGATCGCCCTGCAGGGGCCGCAAAGCGCCGAAGTGCTCGAGCCCCTGTGCCCCGAGGCCTGTGCCATGGTGTTCATGCAGTCGCGGGCGGTTTCCATTGGCGGGATTGACTGTCATGTCAGCCGCTCCGGCTATACCGGCGAGGACGGATTCGAGATTTCGGTGAAGGCGGACCAGGCCGAAGAACTGGCACGGCTGCTGCTGGGCAACAAGCTGGTCAGGCCCATCGGCCTGGGGGCGCGCGATTCCCTGCGCCTCGAAGCGGGCCTGTGTCTTTCGGGCCATGATTTTGACGAGCACCGCTCGCCCATCGAGGCCAGCCTGGCCTGGGCCATACCCCGGGTGCGCCGCGAACGGGCAGACTTTCCCGGCGCCCGGCGCATTCTCGGCGAGCTTGAAAACGGCCCGGCGCAAAAGCGTGTCGGCATCCGCCCGCTGGGCCGGGCACCGGTGCGCGAGGGCGCGCCCGTGCATGCAGATGGCGAGGAAGTCGGCGTGATCACCTCGGGCGGCTTCGGGCCGACTGTTGGCGGCCCCGTGGCCATGGGCTATGTGCGCACGGACCTGGCCAGCCCCGGCACGGCGCTTGAGGTGATCGTGCGCGGCAAGGCCCTGCCGGCGGAAGTCGCCAAACTGCCCTTTGTCAAGCAAAACTATTATCGCGGTTAAGGAGAGCCCCATGAGCACCCTCTATTTCACCAAGGACCATGAATGGATCAGCGTCGATGGCGATCACGCCACCGTCGGCATATCGGACTATGCGGCGCAGCAACTGGGCGATGTGGTCTTTGTCGAGCTTCCCGAAACCGGCAAGACCGTCAAGAAGGGCGAAGACGTTGCCGTGGTCGAATCGGTCAAGTCCGCCTCCGAAATCTATGCCCCGGCATCGGGCGAGATCACTGCTGTCAATACCGTGCTCGAAGAGGCGCCGGAAACCGTCAATGAAGACCCCCAGGGCAAGGGCTGGTTTTTCAAGATGACTCTCAGCGACCCCGCCGAATTGTCCGACCTCATGGATGCGGCCGCTTACGCCGATTTCACCAGGGAATAGGCCGGACCATGCGCTATCTGCCGCTGAATCAGTACGACCGGGCCGCCATGCTGGAGCGCATCGGCGTGGCCTCCATTGATGACCTGTTCGCCGATGTGCCGCCAAAGGCTCGCCTGAAAGGCAATATAGAAGGCCTGCCGCCTCACAGCGGCGAAATGGCGGTGGAGCGCGATCTGACGGCGTTATCGCGGCAAAGCCTGAGTGCGGCCGAAGCGGCGTTCTTTTGCGGCGGCGGCGCCTATCGCCACCATGTCCCGGCCAGCGTCGATCATCTGATCCAGCGCTCGGAATTCCTCACCGCCTACACCCCCTACCAGCCGGAGATTTCGCAAGGCACCCTGCAGAGCCTGTTCGAGTTTCAAAGCCAGGTTGCGGCGCTCACCGGCATGGGGGTGGCCAATGCCTCGCTCTATGACGGCTCCACCGCCACCTCGGAGGCGGTGCGCATGGCGGCGCGCATCACCCGGCGCGGCAAGGCCGTTCTGGCTCCTGGCCTGCACCCGCATTACACCGCCACGGTGCACACCGCGGCTAGGGGCGGCGGTCTGGCCATTGCCGCCCTGGCACCCGCCATGGGCGCAGATGGCGCCATTCTGGAGGCCATTGATGGCGAAACCGCCTGCGTGGTGGTGCAAACCCCCAATGTCTTTGGCGAACTGGTCGATCTGGCACCGATTGCCGAGGCGGCGCATGCGCACGGCGCGCTGCTGATTGCCGTGGTCACCGAAGCGGTGTCACTGGGCCTGCTCAGGACTCCCGGGGAAATGGGCGCGGACATCGTCGCCGCCGAGGGCCAGTCGATTGGCAACGGGCTCAATTTTGGCGGCCCCTATGTGGGCCTGCTGGCCTGCCGTGATGACCGCAAGTTCATCCGCCAGGCGCCGGGGCGCTTTGCCGGGCAGACAGTGGACGCGGACGGCCAGCGCGGCTTTGTGCTGACCCTCTCCACCCGCGAGCAGCACATCCGCCGCGAAAAGGCGACCTCGAACATCTGCACCAATTCCGGCCTGTGCACGCTGGCCTTTTCCATTCATCTGGCGCTGTTGGGGGAGCGGGGTCTGGCGCACCTGGCGCGGCTCAATCATGCCCGCGCCTGCACGCTCGCCGATGCTCTGGATGCCGTGGACGGCGCTGAAGTGCTGAACAGCAGCTTTTTCAACGAATTCACCCTGCGTCTGCCCCGTGCGGCCAGCGCAGTGGTGGAAGAACTGGCGCAAAAGGGCGTGCTCGGCGGTATTCCCGCATCGCGGCTTTATGGGCCGGGCACGTTCGATGATCTGCTGATCGTTGCCGCCACCGAAACCAATAGCGATGAGGATTGCGCGCGCTTTGCCGCCGCCCTGGGGGAGGTGCTGTGATGGACAAGGCCATGAGCAAGAACTGCACTCGCGACAAGGAAACCGTTTCCGGCTCGCGCGGCCTCCTGCAGCAAGAGCCGCTTTTGAACGAGGTCGGCAGCGCGGAAAAGTGCGGTGTGGATCTGCCGCCCGTGCCGCCGCACAAGGCCCGGCTGGGCGCCATGGAGCGCGAGGCGGCCCTTGGCCTGCCGGGGCTTTCCGAACCCGAGGCCCTGCGCCACTATGTGCGCCTGTCACAGCGCAATTACGCCATAGACCTGGGGCTGTATCCGCTGGGCTCGTGCACCATGAAGCACAATCCGCGCCTCAATGAAAAACTGGCGCGGCTGCCGGGTTTTGCCGATATCCACCCCCTGCAGCCGCAATCGACAGTGCAGGGGGCGCTGGCCCTGATGGCCGGGCTCAGCCACTGGCTCACCACGCTTACCGGCATGGACGCGGTGGCGCTGCCGCCCAAGGCCGGGGCGCATGGCGAGTGGTGCGGCATGATGTGCATCCGCGCCGCCATCGCCGAGCGCGGCGAGCTGGAAACCCGCCGCCGGGTGCTGGTGCCCGAATCGGCGCACGGCACCAATCCGGCAACGGCCGCCGAGTGCGGTTTCGAGATCGACCAGCTTCCCGCCAATGCCAGCGGCCGCGTCGACATGGACGTGCTGCGCCAGAAAATCGGCCCCGATATTGCCGCCATCATGCTCACCAACCCCAACACTTGCGGCCTGTTCGAGCGCGACATTTGCGACATTGCCGATCTGGTGCACGAGGCGGGCGGGTATTTCTATTGCGATGGCGCGAATCTGAATGCCATCATGGGCAAGGTGCGGGTGCGCGATCTGGGCGTCGATGCCATGCACATCAATCTGCACAAGACCTTCTCCACCCCCCATGGCGGCGGCGGCCCCGGCGCCGGGCCGGTGGTGCTGTCCAGACGCCTGAGCGCCTATGCGCCCTTGCCCTATCTGGTGCGTGATGGCGAAGGCTGGACACTCGTCGAGCATGAGGCGCAATCGGATGCCAGGCCGTTTGGCCGCATGAGCGCCTTTCATGGCCAGATGGGCATGTTCGTGCGCGCCCTGGCCTACATGATGAGCCATGGCAATGACGGCCTGCGCCAGGCCGCAGAGGATGCGGTGCTGAACGCCAATTACATCCTGGCGCGCTGCACGGAGGCCATGAGCCCGGCCTTTGACGGCCATTGCATGCACGAGGCACTGTTTGACGACCGCTTTCTCAAGGGCACGGGCGTGACCACCCTCGATTTTGCCAAGGCCATGATCGACGAGGGCTATCACCCCATGACCATGTATTTCCCGCTTGTGGTGCATGGCGCCATGCTGATCGAGCCCACGGAAACCGAATCGAAGGAAAGCCTGGACCGTTTCATTGATACGCTGCTGGGCCTCGCCAAAGCGGCCAAAGTGGGAGAAACAGACCGCTTTGCCTGCGCCCCGGTGCTGGCGCCCTTGCGCCGCCTCGATGAAACCCGCGCCGCGCGGCAGCCGGTCTTGCGCTGGCAGGAGGACGAAGGCGCCGCTTGATAGGCCCGCATGTTCTTTTGACTTCCCTTTTGCCCGGTTTTGCGTCAGTTAAGAAAGTCCTAACGGCTTTACCTTGCGGGGCAGAAACATGGCTGAAATTCGCCTGGAGGGGGAAAACACCCCGGATGCCGCATCCGGCATGATGCAGGATCTCGAGACCCTGGCCTCCCGCACGCCGGAGGGCAGCCTGGTCGCCCGCGCCGCGCCTGAGGGCGCAGAACCTTCCACAGAGGCCAGCCCGCCCGGGCGGTCAATGTGGCTGGTGCTTGCCGGTCTTCTGGCCGCGGCCTTCTGGATTGCCGGGGTCCTGGCGTTCAGCATTGGCGAGAATGGCCTGGCCGGGCTCATGGCCCTGCCGGTCACCGGCGCCGCCAGTCTTGCCTTCGTGACCGTGGGGCCGGCGCTTTTCATTGTTCTGGCGGCGGTGCTGATTGCCGAACTGATCCGCTTTCGCAACACCGCGCACGTCATTGGCGCCATGGCAGAGCGGTTTTCCGATCCGGCCAAGGCTACCCGCAGCGATGTGGCGGCCATGGCCCAGGCGGTGCGCGACGAGATTGCCCGGGTCAATGGCGCAGTCGAGGGGGCGCTGGCGCGCCTTGGCGCCATGGAAGAGGTGCTGGGCCATCATGGCGAGGCCTTCGCCGCGGCCGAGACCAGGGCCAGGGAGCGCACCGATGCGCTGATCAATGATCTGCGCCGCGAGCGCGAGGCCGTGGCCGATCTGGCCATCGTCCTTGACCAGAAGGCCGCCGATATTGCCGAGGCCATCACCGAACAGTCCAAGATGGTTGTCGCCGCCGCCGACATCGCCAACGCCAACGCCCTGGACAGCACCAGGCAGCTGGAGCACAGCGCCGCACAGCTGACCACATGCGCCCAGGAAGCCGCCGAGGGCGCAAAGGCGGTAGCCGCCAGGCTGGACGAGGCCAGCGGCCGTCTGGGCTCCAGCACCATTGCCCTTGGCGATGCCCGCAAGGCACTGGCCGAAAGCACCGATGAACTGGACCAGGTTGGGAAAAACGCCCAGGCCAGTTTTGCCGCCAGCCGCGAGGAGGCGCAGGCGCTGACCGCGCTGACGCGGCAAACCATGACCGAGACCAGGGACCTGGCCCGCGAAGGCGCCAGACTGATCGGCGCTGCCTTTGAAGAGGTTCTGGAAAAGGCCCGCAGCAGCGTGCAAAAGGTGCAGGAAGACACCAGCGAGGCGGTGCAGTTGAGCGCGCGCCAGACGCGCGAGCTGCAAGACAGTGCCGAACAGGCGCGCGCGGCGCTGGAGGCCTATGCCGATGTCATCGCCAAGCGCCTGGAACAGGCCAATGAAGCCAGCTTCTCGGCCGCAGGCTGGGCCGAAAAGACATTTGAAAAGCTGGAAAAGGCAACCCGCGATCTGGAGGAAAAGCTCGCCGCCCTGCCGCGCACCGCAGACGAACAGGCGCGCGATCTGCAAGACAAGCTGCAACGCGGCCTTGCCGGGCTCAATGCCGCGGCCCGGTCGGCGGCGGACGAGGCGGAAGAAATCGACGCCGCCTTCCAGGCGCGCATCCGCCAGAATTATGAATTGCTCAGCGACTTCATGCTGCGCATGGGCGCTGCCGCCGACAGCCGCGGCGGCGCGCTTGATGTGCCCAGCCCGTTTGCCGCGGAAGCCCCGGCCGCCCGGCAAACGACGGCGCAGCCCATGGCAACGCCGCCAGAGGCCACGCCCGAAGCCACGTCAGAAGCCGCTCCCCAGGCCGCACCCGACGCCGCCAGGCCCGGCGATGACAGCGCCGCGGCCGGGCCAGAGAGCACGGCAAAGCCCAGGAAGATCAGCTTTGCCCGGGCCCAGATCAAGGCCCAGGAGGAAGCGCGCAAACGCGCACAGGAACAACAGGCCAGCGCAGACGGCAAGACGGCGGAACCTTCGCCCAGGGCCCAGGGCTGGCGCTGGAAGGACGTGCTCTCGGGCATGGACCTGGCCAAGGACCAGCGCCCCCAGGCCCCGGCGCCCACACCCGTTGACGCTGCCGCGCCAGACCCTCTCGACCGGCTGGCAACGCTGTTCCGCATTCATGACATCGACCCGCGCGCACTGTTCAACTCCCAGGTTTACCGCAGCCTGGCCCATGCCCGCCTGGTTGGCGGCGCCCAGGCGATGCGGGACATTGTGCGCATGGAGGCGCCGGACGCAATTCGTGCCCTGAGCGATGCCTTTGCCGATGATGCGAGCCTGAAAGATGCCGCCGAGAGCTTTGCCGCCGACTTGCGCGGCAAGATCGACAGGGCCGCGGGGCAGCGCAGCCAGGCGCATCTGGAAACCTATCTGCGCACCGGCGACGGCCCGGCCTGGCTGCTGATCGAAACCGCGCTCGGCTGATCAGAGCGGTTCTCAGGACGCGGCCTGAACGCCTTCGGCAAGCCGCAGTCTTGCCCATTGCACGGGCGGGATGTGCCGGGGCAGAGGCCCGAGCCGCGGCCCGGCCAGCCAATAGGTCTTTTCGTGCGCCAGCGGGATGATGGCGGCGTCTTCGATCAAGATCCTTTCGGCCTGGCGCGCCAGCGCATCGCGGCGCGCAGGGTCGGCCTCGGCCCGGGTGGCGGTCACCGCCGCATCATAGGCGCTGTTGCGCCAGCCAAAATTGGCGGCAAAGCCGTCGCTGGCGAAGGGCTCGATCATGCGCCAGCCCTCGCGCTTGAGGCCCCGGTCAAAGGAGGCAATGGCCAGGTCAAACGCGCCTTCATCGATAAAGGTATAGAGCCCGGCGGCATCGGCAGCGGTCAGGGCGCAATTGACGCCAATGGCCTTCCAGTCTTCGGCCAGCACGATGGCCATGCGCTCGCGCACGCCGCCCGAATGCAGCAATGTGGTGTCCAGCCCCTGCCCGTAACCGGCGGCGGCGAGCAGCGCCCGCGCTGCCCTCTGGCGCTCCGGCAGGGGCCGGGCATCGCCATGCGGCGCCGCAATGATCTGGTCCGTGGGCAGCACCGTGTCCGCCATCACCTTGCGGGCAATGAAGGCGCGGTCAATGGCCAGAGACAGGGCGCGGCGCACCCGCACATCCGCAAGGGGCGTGCGCTTGTGGTTGATCTTGACATAGACCAGCCGCGGCGCGGGCCAGCCCCGGAGCACCACATTCGGACGGCGGCGCAGATCGGCGATCTGGCCGGGCGGCGGATCCTCGGCAAGGTCCAGATCCCCGGCGCGGACCATGCGCGCCCGTGTTGCTGCCTCCTCGACAAAGGCCACATCGAGATGGCCAACATGCGGCTGCAGGCGGGCATGGGGATTGTTGCGCAGGGCAATGCGGCTCTGGCTGATGGCGTGCACCACATAGGGGCCAGAGCCAACGAAATCCGGCGCCAGCGGCCAGCGATTGCCGGCCCGGCGCAGCACATGGGCCGGCTGCGGATAAAATTCGCGCATCAGTTCGGCAAACACCCCCACCGGCCGCTCGAGCTCAAAGACAAGGCGCGCGGGCGCCGGCGCGCTGACCCCCACGGCCTGGGGGCTGACCTTGCCCGCAATGGCCGCCCGGGCATTGCGCACAAAGGCGAAGTCTCCGGCATCGGCATAGCCGGTATCGGGATCGAGGGCGCGGCGCACCGAGAAGAGCACATCATGTGCATCCAGCGGCGCGCCGTCCGACCAGCGCAAATCCGCGAAGAGGTCAAACGTCCAGCGCAGGCCATCGGCGGAAACCTGCCAGCGCCGCGCCAGGCCCGGCGCCAGGCCGCCATCGGGTCCGTAATCGGTCAGCGGCGTGTAAATCTGCTTGTAGATCAGCGCCGCGGCGGCGAACTGGCCCTGCAGCGGGTCGAGCGAATCCGGCGCCCCGGCAATGCCGATGCGCACGGTGTCCGCCGGGGCCTGGTCCTGGCCGCATGCAGCCAGCGCCAGCGCCGGGCCCGCGCCCAGAAGAGCACGCCGTGTGGGGCCAGTCCGAAAATCTCTGTTCATGACGCCGCTCCGCATGCATTTTGAACACGGCATGGCTTTGCCATAGCGCGCCAGGCGGGCAAAGACCACCGGCTTTGGTTCAGGCCATGTTAATGCTATGCAAGTCTGATTCACAGGAAAGCCCGATCTGCGGCGCAAACGCTCCACGAATAGAGCCCAGCCTGTCCTTCGTCGCCTTTGCGGGCATCTTGCCCTTTCCTGTCAAACATCAATTGGATAAAGCCAGTTGGGTCAGGCCCTCAGTGTTGAGTTCCAAGGTGACGGGGTTGGGTTGAGTGTGAAACCGGTCTGGCTCTGATGTCCAGGCTTTGCAGACATGTTCAAACGGCGCGCCCATTCTTCCCTAGACCTCTTCCTTTTGGTTTTAACCTGCATGATTTGTTATGGAAATGTCATCACAATTTCGTGAATATTGAGAATTTTTTTGACATGCAACCTGCGTGAGCCCTATCATCTATTACGCAATTATAAATAATGCGGGGGTGCGGCAGCATGGTGGATGCGCAGGAAGGTCCGGTGACAGGGACGGGCAAGGCAAGGCACACGGGACCGTTTGCCGGGCATGAAGGCGGCGTTACACCCCTTTCTTGGGCCAGGGCGCGGCTTCATTCCGCTGTCACGGCTTTTGCTTTTGTTGTTCTCCTCTATGGTTTTGCTCAGAGTGCTGTTGCCTCGGAGAATGCAACGACATCCGGTCAAAAATCCACTAAGCCTATTCACACAAATGGCACCAACAACCCGCCAACTGGCGGAATAAGCATCAGTGGCCGTATTATTTTAGATGAGGAGGTAATTGCCGTAACATCTCTTTTAAGAGATAGTGATGGTCTGGGTGATCTTAACTACCAATGGCGAAATAATTCAACAAATATTTCTGGAGCAAACAATAGAAACTACATTATTAGGCCTTCTGATGTTGGATCACAAATAGATGTTGTTGTGTCCTACACCGATGGAAAAGGAAATGTGGAGAAGGTTATTTCTCCACCGGTAAATGTTGTTGTGGAACGTAAAATTTTACAAAAGGCGGCGCTACACCCAATTACTTTGGCTGATGGGAAAAGCGGGTTTTTTCTGGATCTGTCGAAACTCACTTTGCAGCCCAATCCCATAACAAAACGTATATCTCTTGATTCTTTAAGTGGTTCTGGGCAACTTATTGGTGATATTAATGCTGATGGTATTAATGATATGATGTTTAAGTTCCCAGAATTAAGTTTATCAGGTTATATGAGCCGTGGCGTTGTATTTGTTGTGTTTGGCACTTCACAAGGATTCCCTAGAAAATTGGATGTCACAACTCTGGATGGGCAGAACGGATTTATGATTACAGGAAGCAAGCAATCTGACAAAATAGACTTTCTTGGTGGCCGTGCAGATGCGAGATTCGCAACAGTAGGCAGCGCCACAGCAGCAACAACAGTCGATGTTAATGGCGACGGCATCAAAGATATTATGTTTGCCTCACTTGGCGGGCCGGAATCATTAAATGCAACTTCTAGTTCATATATTGTGTTCGGTCATTCTGGTGCTTTTCCCGCGAATATTTCAGTGTCTGACCTAAACGGAGTTAATGGATTTATTATATTTCAGCAAAATCCAGAGGATAATATTGAATCGACAGTTTCTGCCGGTGATATTAATAATGATGGCTTTGGTGATATTATGTTAGGTGTATACGATCGCGTAAATTCTCACTATTCAACGTTAATATATTTTGGACACTCTGGTTCATTTTCTAGATCTGTAGACATATCAACGGTAGATAAAACAAAAGGCGTATATATTACTGGTCTAGGGAAATATTCTGTTCTTGCAGCAGCGGGCGACATGAATGGCGATGGTGTCGACGATATTGCCATTGGTTGTCAAACTGCAGATCCAGAAGGGCGGAATGAGGCAGGCAGCACCTATGTTATATTTGGAAGTATCAATCTTCCTCCTGCATTGGATGTAAGTGCGCTTGATGGTTCTAACGGCTTTGTTATAAATGGGCAACTGGTTGATGGCATAACTGTAAATGATATACCACACGGGGAGTCTTCGGGATTCACTGTTTCTGGTGGTGGAGATATTAATGGTGATGGGATCAGTGATCTCCTGATTGCTGCTCCATACGCATCAGACCCAACCGGCGGTCGTGCTTACATTCAAGGCGGTGTTTATGCTGTGTTTGGCCATAAAGGCAGCTTTACGCCAAAACTTGAACTTGCGTCACTGAATGGCACAAACGGTTTCGTTGTTATGTCTGGGGGTCGTGGAGGGTATCGAGTTTCTTTTGCCGGTGATCTAAACCGGGATGGCATTGATGATATGCTGTTTGATGCTGGTGAGCATTTATTACCAACAGCCTATTTGCTCTTCGGGAAAAAGGGGGGGTGGGAGCCCGTTGTAAAACCGCTTACCCCTTTCCGCTCTTTCCCCGACGGCATTGCCTTTGTAGATACAAGGACAAGTATCGGTTTCGCTCGAGTAGTTAGCGGCGGCGGCGATGTTAATGGTGATGGTTATGATGATATTATGATAGAAGTGGTTAGTAATGAAACGGATAGATTCGAGTTTGGTCCAATTATCTTTGGAAGCGTTAGCCCAATTGCTGTTGACGATACTTTTTCTACTAATGGCGATGCAATCTTGTTAGGTAACGTAATAGATGATAATGGGAATGGACAAGATTACAATCCTATACCTGGGCAATTTGGTGTAAACGGATTTAATGATAAAATTGACGAACCCCCATATTCCCGGGTTGGATTCACACTTCCTAGTGGAAGCACTATAAATATGCTTTCAGACGGGCATTTTCGGTATGATCCGAAGCCGGGATTTGCCAGCCTTCTCCCAGGAGAAATAGGGACAGATCATTTCACATACTGGGTTTCAAACGGTAACGGTTATGAAGATTCAGCAACAGCAACCATTACGATTACTGGCGTCAATGACCCCCCTACTAGATTGATCTCCATTACCTCCGACGGGAAGATTACCTCCGACGCGAAGCAAGGGCAGACGCTCACCGCCGACACGTCCCACGTGGAAGATCCGGATGGGCTTGGCCCATTCAGCTATCAATGGCGCAGGAATGGCACAAATATCGCCGGGGCGACGGCCTCGACCTATACCCTTGTTCAGGCTGATGTGGGCAAGGAGATCGACGTGGTGGCCAGCTATACCGATGGCGGCGGCACGGCTGAAACTGTATACTCTAGCTCGGTCCGGGTCGCCAATGTGAATGACGCGCCGACGGGTGCAGTGACCATCACCGGCACCGCGATGCAGGGTCAGACCCTGACGGCGGATGCTTCGGGTGTTGCTGATGCCGACGGCCTTGGAGCCTTCTCTTACCAGTGGCGCAGGAATGGCACGGCCATAACCGGGGCGACGGCAAGCACTTTTGCCCTGACCCAAACGGATGTGGGCAAGACCCTGGACGTGGTGGTCAGTTATACCGACGGCTTTGGCACGGCGGAATCTGTAACCAGTTCTGCCACGGTCCCGGTCGCCAATGTCAATGATGCACCCACCGGGGCAGTCACTATCTCCGGCACCACGATGCAGGGCCAGACCCTGACGGCGGATGCGTCGGGTGTGGCTGATGCGGACGGCCTTGGGGCCTTCTCTTACCAGTGGCGCAGGAATGGCACAAATATCGCCGGGGCCACGGCTTCGGCCTATACCCTGGTTCAGGCCGACGTGGGCAAGACCATGGACGTGGTTGTTTCCTACACTGATGGCTTTGGCACGGCAG
>JALWUB010000434.1 GCA_026993275.1 Robiginitomaculum sp.
GGGAGATGGCCTCGGGAATATGGGCGCCCTCGTCGATCAGGCGGCCAAGGCGCAGCGCGCCCTGCAGCCCAAGGGCAATTTCGGTCTGCATGTCGGCGAGTTTCTTTTGCACCAGCTGGGTGGCGGCAATGGGCTTGCCGAAGACGATGCGCTCCATGGCGTAATCACGCGCCGCCAGCCAGCAGAATTCCGCCGCGCCCATGACCCCCCAGGCAATGCCATAACGCGCCTTGTTGAGACAGGAGAACGGCCCGCGCAGCCCCTTCACCTCCGGGAACAGATGGTCTTCGGGCACAAACACGTCTTCAAGCACCACCTCGCCGGTGATGGAGGCGCGCAAGGACAGCTTGCCCTCGATTTTGGGGGTGGAGAAGCCCTTCATGCCGCGCTCGACAACAAAGCCGCGAATGACCCCGTCGAGCTTGGCCCAGATCACCGCCACATCGGCCACCGGGGCATTGGAAATCCACATCTTGGTGCCGTTCAGCACATAGCCGCCATCAACCTTCTTGGCGACGGTGCGCATGGCGCCCGGGTCCGAGCCGCCATCGGCCTCGGTAAGGCCGAAACAGCCGATCTTTTCACCGCTGCCCAGGCCCGGCAGCCATTTCTTGCGCATCGCCTCACTGCCAAATTCATAGATGGGATACATCACCAGGGAGGACTGCACGCTCATCGCCGAGCGATAGCCCGAATCGACGCGCTCGATCTCGCGCGCGATCAGGCCATAGACCACATGGCTGGTGCCGGCGCCGCCATACTCTTCGGGCAGGGTCGAGCCCAGAAACCCCATCTTGCCCATTTCGCGCATCACCTCCGCATCGAAGCGCTCGTCGCGAAAGGCGGTGACAATGCGCGGCATCAGCTGATCCAGGGCAAAGGCGCGCGCCGCGTCGCGCACCAGCCGCTCCTCTTCGCTGAGCTGTTGCTCCAGCAGAAACGGGTCCTGCCAGTCAAATGTGATGGGGCTGCTCATGTCTTAAGTCCTTTGTCCCGGTGAGAGCGAATATGGCCAAAGCCATAATCGGTTTTTCAACCAGGCGCCAGCACCGCCGCGCGGTTTGGGCAGAGCGGCGGCGCTGATGCAGCACGCGCGTGCACGCTTTTGTGCACCCCGTTTTGGCACCCTTTCCGGCTTGCCGTGCAGGGCGTGCCCGGCAGGGACATCACCACGGATCAATCGGGCCCTTGCCAGCAGCAAAACCCTTTTCCCTTTTCCCTGGGGATAATGGTGGTCTTTGAAACCCTGCAAAGGGCTTTCAAGGGGTGTGTGGGGCACGCACGGCGGCTTGCCTTGCAGCCCTGAATGCCTGCAAGCCTTGTGGCGCCTTGATTCACAATCTCATTCGCTCTTGCCGAGCCCTCTTTGAGGGCCCCGCACACCCTGATTATGCGCTTGTGCGCAGAAGCGGGGACAGGTGCAGGCTTATCCCCGCACAAAGTGGCCCGAAATGGCGTGAAATGGCTTATCGTTGATCAGTTCTGGTTCGAAAGTGTCCGAAACTGGCTTGCACATGGCCTGGCCCATGGCCCGCTCGCGCCAAAAAACAGGACATGCAGGCCATGCGGCAGGACTCCCTCTCCCCGTTGGGGAGAGGGTGGGGGTGAGGGAGCACAGGCTTGCAGGATTGGACCCGGCCGGATTTCATTTTCAACCTCAGCGCCCCTCATCCCCGGCCAGCCTGCCCTTGCGAAAGCGAGGGCCGGGGCAGGCTCTGACCTTCTCCCCACTGGGGAGAAGGAACACACCCTCAGGGTGAGGTGGTGATAGATTGGATGAGACGGGCCAGCCCCCTACCCTCCGGCCTTGATCAGGTCGGCGATCTTTTCGGCGATCATGATGGTCGGGGCATTGGTGTTGCCGCCGACCAGGCGCGGCATCACCGAGGCATCGATCACGCGCAGGCCCTGCGCCCCGTAAACGCGGCAATGGGGATCGACCACGGCCATGTCATCGTCTTCGGCGCCCATCTTGCAGGTGCCAACCGGGTGGTAGAGGGTTTCGGCGGCGGCGCGCACATACGCTTCCCAGTCCGCATCGCTTTGCGGCAACGCCTCGGGCGCATACAGGGCCTTGCGCTCGTCATCAAAGGCCGGGGCCTGGAGAATCTCCAGCGCCATCTTGCCGCCGGCAATCTGGGTCTGCATGTCGTGGCCGCGGGTCAGATATTGCGGGTCGATCAGCGGATGGTCGGCCGGGTCTGTGCTGCGCAGGCGGATGGTGCCGCGCGAATCCGGATAGAGCACATAGGTATGCAGGGTGATGCCATGGATCTTGCTGCGCGGCTCGCCGCGCGGCGCGACAATGGCCGGGACGAAGTGAAACTGGATGTCCGGCTCGTCCTCGCCCCTGGTGCTGGCAAAGCCGCCGGTTTCGGCAGCATTCGAGGTCAGCATGCCGCGTCTGGTGAACAGATAACGCGCCGCCTCGGCCAGTTGCTTGGGCAAAGCGCGCAGGCTGTAGGCATAGGAGCGCGCGGTCTTGCCGGTATAGGACACGGCAATGTCGAGATGGTCCTGCAGGTTTTCGCCAACGCCCGGGCGGTCCACGGCCACGGCAATGCCGTGCTCGCGCAAATGCGCCGCCGGGCCGATGCCCGACAGCATCAGGGTCTGCGGCGAATTGACGGCGCCGCCGCACAGCAGCACCTCGCGCCGGGCAATGATCTCCTCTGCCGTGCCATTGCGGCGCACCCTCACCCCGGCGGCGCGGCTGCCGTCCATAAGAATGGTTTCGGCCAGGGTGTTGAGCAGAATGGTCAGATTGGGCCGCGCGCGGACATCGGGCGCAAGATACCCCGCCGCCGCCGAACAGCGCCGCCCATTGCGCTGCGTCACCTGATAGGGGCCGACGCCAATGCGGCTGGCCCCGTTGAAATCGTCATTCCTGGGCAGGCCGCACTGCATGCCCGCCTGCACGAAGGCCTCGCTCAAGGGATTGATATAGCGCAGGTCCGAGACGCAGAGCGGCCCGCCATGGCCATGATACTGGTCGTTGATGCGCTGCTGATCCTCGCTCTTGCGAAAATAGGGCAGCACGTCATTCCAGCCAAAGCCCCTGGCGCCGAGTTTCTCCCAGGCGTCGTAATCGGCCTGGCCGCCGCGGATATAGACCATGGCGTTGATCGAGGACGAGCCCCCCAGGGTCTTGCCGCGCGGCCAGTAGAGGGCGCGGTTGTCCAGCTCTTTTTGCGGCACGGTTTCATAGTGCCAGTTCAGGTCGTCCGAATAGATCGCATCGACGATCATGGCCGGGGTATGGATGGCCGCCCGGTCATCATTGGGACCGGCTTCGAGCAGGCAGACCGAAAGCTCCGGTTTTTCCGTCAGCCGCGCTGCCAGCGTCGCCCCGGCGGAGCCGCCGCCGACAATCACATAATCAAACTCGTGTTCCGTCCGGCCCATGTCCGCCCCCCTGTTTTGCGCCGATTATAGGCACGGAGACGGATTTGCAAAGGCAGCCACGGCAGACTCACTCACTGCGCATCCTGTCGCGCAGGGCGCGGAACTCGTTGCCTGCATACCAGTTGGGCCAGACGCCTTCATGACTCATGGCTTCGCCGACAAGATAGAGAATGGTGTCATCCTCCAGAATGCCCGCAACATTCCAGGTCGGCGCATACTCGTCGGCGGGCTTGTGATAGCGGTGCGCCACATAATCTTCGGCAAAGGCCTTGCCGGCCGCCTTGCCGCCGTCAATGAGGTCCTCGCCGCCGGAGCCATAGAGCATGGGCACGCCCTTCTTGGCCAGGCTGATGTGGTCGGAGCGGTAAAAATGCCCCGCTTCCGGGGTCTGGTCCGGGGTCAGGTATTTGCCAAACAGCGCCGCCTTTTCCTTGAGGATGTCTTCAATCTCTGAGGACCCATAGCCGACCACCTCCATGTCTTTCGTCCGGCCCATGGGCAAAAGTGCATCGATATTGATGCCGCCGACAATGTTCTTGAGCGGCACGAACGGGTCTTCGGCAAAATAGGCCGAGCCCAGAAGCCCGGATTCTTCTGCGGTGACGGCCAGGAACAGGACCGAGCGGTCCGGCGGGGTTTTCTGGTGCATGAAGGCATCGGCAATGCCCAGAATGCTGGCCACGCCGGTGCCATTATCGACGGCGCCATTGTAGATTCCGTCTTCGCCCTCGGGCACATCCTTCTTGCCCAGATGATCCCAGTGAGCCGTGTAAAGCACATATTCATCGGGCTTTTTGGCCCCCGGCACCACGCCCGCAACATTGCGCGACACCAGGTGCTTGATGGCGCTTCTGACCCTGCCCGTGGCGGTCACGCCCTGCATCGGCACCGGCTTGAAGCCGCGTTTGGCCGCTTCCGCCTTCATGGTTTCATAGTCCATGCCCGCGGCCTTGAAGAGCTTTTGCGCGGCCGAATGGGAAATCCAGCCTTCCAGCTTGGTGCGGTTTGCGCCACCGTCCGGGCGTTCCAAGTCATATTGCGCCCCGGACCAGGAGCCGGAGACGACGGCCCAGGGATAGCTTGCCGGGGCGGTTTCGTGAACGATGATGGCCGCCGCCGCGCCCTGGCGCCCGGCCTCCTCGAACTTGTAGGTCCAGCGCCCGTAATAGGTCATCGCCTTGCCCTTGAAGAGCTTGGGGTCACGGGTGGCAAAGCCCGGATCATTGACCAGCATGACCACCGTCTTGCCCTTCACGTCCAGCCCGGCATAGTCGTTCCAGCCATATTCCGGCGCGACCACGCCATAGCCGACAAAGACCACGTCCGAGTCCTTGAAGCTGAGATCCGGCGCCACGCGCTTGGTCCAGAAAATCTCGTCCGTGCCAAAGGGAATCGGGAAGGGCTTGCCGCCTACCGAAAAATGAAAATCGGAAAGCTTGGTGTCCAGCGTCGATTCCACCAGCGGCACACGCTCGAAATAGCTGCCATTGACCGCCGGCTTCAGGCCGATGCGCGCCATTTCATCGGCGACCCACTGGCTGGCGGCAATGCCGCCCGGCGTGGTCGGGGCGCGGCCTTCATACTTGTCGTCGGAAATCTCGGCGACACGGTGGCGGAAGGCGGCTTCGGAAAGCGCAATGGCCGGGCGCGGTGCGCCGGGCTGGATGTCCGTCGGCTTTTCACCGCGCGGCAGCGGCATGGGATTGGGCGGATTCGCCTTGGCGGATTTTTGCGCCTGTGCCTTTGGCGCGGCACCTTGAGGCGTGCAGGCGGCAAGGGCAGCAAATGCCCCGGCGGATATGGTCAAGACGGTCAGAATACGGGTCGATTTCATGGAGTTTCCCCTGCGCTCAGAATGGACGGTTTTTCTTTTGCTGTCTTACTTGCTCCCTGCTTGTGCCCTGGTCAAGGATGCCTGGTCTGCCAGGTCAGGCAAACCAGGCCAAAAGAGGGCGTGATATGGGTGCACGCATCATTCTCAATTTCATCGCATACATCAAACTGCCCCTTGCCAACAATTTGAGACCGCAAGGACTGGCGTCCGGACCAGAGCCGTCTTAAGGTGCGGCAGGCCGCCTTGCGGTGCGGCAGAAAGGGAATTGCCATGAAAAAACGGGAAAAACGGATTGCGGGAAACCTCCTTGCCGGGCTTGCCTGTGCGGCCCTGGCCCACAGCGCCCTGGCGGATGATGCCGCCGATGCCCGCGCGCTGATCAAAAAGGCGCAAGGGACTGACCTGGGCTGGCAGACGGTGGAAAGCCTGACCACCGAAATCGGCCCGCGCCTGGCCGGTTCCGAAGCCGAGGCCCGGGCCCGGGCCTGGGCGGTGAAGCGGCTGAAGGCACTGGGCTTTGCCAATGTGCACGTAGAGCCCTTCACGCTGGAAGGCTGGCACCGGGGCGAGATTTCCGTGCGCGTTGGCGCGCCCTATCCGCAACGGCTGGTGGCGACGGCGCTGGGCCGCTCGGTGGGTACGCCGGTGGGCGGCATCACCGCGCCGGTGGTGCGCTTTACCACCCTCAAGGACCTGAAGGATGCGCCCATTGGCTCGCTCAAGGGCAAGATCGCCTTTGTCGATGAAATCATGACCCGCACCCAGGAAGGCATGGGCTATGGCGTGGCGGTGCAAAAGCGTGCCGCCGGGCCATCCATTGCCGCCGAGCGCGGCGCGCTGGCGCTCATCATCCGCTCTGCCGGCACCGACTATCACCGCAATGCCCATACCGGGGCGCTGCGCTATGACGATGCGCAGCCGCGCATTCCTGCGGCGGCGCTGTCCAACAATGACGCCGACCAGCTGGCGCGCCTGCTGGCGCTGAAGCCGGACATTCCGCTGACCCTCAACATGAGTTCCAAGCGCATCGGCCAGGTGCCGTCTGGCAATGTGGTCGGCGAAATCCCCGGCAGCGACTATCCGGACGAAGTCGTGCTGCTGGGCGCGCATCTGGACAGCTGGGACGAAGGCACCGGCGCCATTGATGACGGCACCGGCGTTGCCATTGTTACCACCGCGGCGAAACTGGTGGCCGAACACGGCCAGCCCAAGCGCACCATCCGCGTCGTCCTGTTTGGCGCTGAAGAGCCGGGCCTGATTGGCGCCAAGGCCTATGTGAAGGCGCACAAGGACGAGATGGGCAAGATCATCATGGTCTCCGAATCCGATTTTGGCACCGGCCGGGTCTGGCGCATGAATACCGGCATTGCCAAAGAAGACGAGGCCAAGGCCGACGCCATTTTGCACGTCCTGCGGCCGCTCGGCGTCCTGCCGGGCAAACGCGAGGCATCCGGCGGCTCGGATGTCTCGGTGCTCTCCGCCGCCGGGGCGCCAGCGGTGTCCTTCACCCAGAATGGCTGGACGTATTTCGACCTGCACCACACCCCGGACGACACCCTGGACAAGGTCAACAAGGATGACCTGAACCAGAACATTGCCGTCTATGCCGCCTTTGCGTGGATGGCCGCCAATGCGCAAGGCGGCTTTCATCCCCCTGCCCATCCCTCAAGCGAAGAATAGGGCCTGCCCATGTCTGATCTGCAAACCGTCAAGGTCGCGGCCACGCCTGGCGGCGTCGCCACCGTCCTGCTCGACCGGCCGGAAAAACACAATGCCTTCAACGATCTGGTGGTGGCACAGCTGACAGATGCGTTTGAACTGGTGCGCACCTCGACCTGCCGGATGATGATCTTGCGCGGCGCCGGCAAGAGCTTTTCCGCCGGTGGCGACCTCGAATGGATGCGCGCCGCCGGGCATTACACCAAGGCCGAAAACGAGGCCGACGCCCTGGCCATGGCGCACATGCTCAGGAAACTCGCCGATCTGCCCATGCTGACCATTGCCAGCGTGCAGGGCGCCTGCATGGGCGGCGGTTGCGGCCTGGTGGCGGCCTGCGATGTGGCGGTGGCGCGCGCCGATGCGAAATTCCGCTTTTCCGAGGTGCGCCTGGGGCTGATCCCGGCGGCGATCTCGCCCTATGTCCTGCGCGCCATCGGGCCGCGCTGGGCGAATGCCCTGTTTGCCACCGGCGAGGGCTTTGATGGCGAACTGGCCAGGCAAATCGGCCTGGTACACCATACCGTCGCCGATGAAACCGCCATGGAAGACAAGCTCGAAGAGCTGACCACCCTGGCGTTTCAGACAGCGCCGGGCGCCGTTGCCGATGCCAAGCGCCTGGTCGAAGACATTGCCGGGCGCCCCATCACCGAAGGCCTGATCCACATGACCGCCGAGCGCATCGCCGCGCGCCGCGCCTCGGAAGAAGGCCGCGAGGGCCTGAGCGCATTTCTGGAAAAACGCAAGCCAAGCTGGGCGGAATAGGGCCCCACCACTTCAGGCACCTCCCCCCGCTATGCGCAGAGGAGAAAAATCAGTAGAAGAATATCACGCCTTTTCTTCCTCTCCCCGGCGGGGAGAGGACCGAGGTGAGGGGGTTCGGACTAGCCAGGCTTGTCACCGTCCGCCCCCCTTCCGGCCTTCCCCCTGGCGGGCAGCAGGGCTAGGATTCGGTGTTTTTGTTCAGGATCACAGGGGGAACATCATGACCACAGACAGTCTCGCGCAGCCGCTGACCCTGCCCTGCGGGGCGGTGTTGCCGAACCGCTTGTGCAAGGCAGCAATGACCGAGGGGCTGGCCGATGCGCACAATTACGCAACGGAAGGCCATGTGCGGCTGTACCGGCGCTGGGGAAAGGGCGGCGCGGGCCTGTTGCTGACCGGCAATGTGCAGGTGGACCGGCGCTATCTGGAGCGGCCGGGCAATGTGGTCATCGAGGGCGCGCAGAGCGCCGCGCAACGTGAGGCACTGAAACGCTGGGCCGCGGCGGGCAAGGAAGGCGGCGCCGCCGTCTGGATGCAGATCAACCATGCGGGGCGCCAGACCCCGGCCCTGGTCACCAGCGAACCGGTGGGGCCGTCCGCCGTGCCGGTGGCCCTGCCCGGCGGCCAGTTTGGCGCGCCCCGGGCGCTGAGCGGCGCGGAGATCGAGGACATCATTGCCCGCTTTGCCCACACCGCGCGCATTGCCCGCGAAACCGGCTTCGATGGCGTGCAGATCCATTCGGCGCATGGCTATTTGCTGTCTGAGTTTCTCAACCCGCTGGCCAATCAGCGCACTGATGAATGGGGCGGCGCGCTGGAAAACCGGGCGCGGCTGCTGCGCGCCATTGTTGCCGCCGTGCGCGACGCGGTGGGCAAGGGTTTTCCGGTTGGTGTCAAGCTCAATTCAGCGGACTTCCAGAAGGGCGGATTCAGCTTTGCCGAAAGCCGCCAGGTGGCGGCCTGGCTGCGCGGGGACGGGGTGGATTTGCTGGAGATTTCAGGCGGCAATTACGAACAGCCGGTGATGATGGGCAAGGAAGGCCTGGAGCCCGTGTTCGAGGAGGAAAAGCGCGCCAGCACCCGCGCCCGCGAGGCGTATTTTCTGGACTATGCCCGCCAGATGCTGGCCGCCGATACGCCGCCGCTGATGGTCACCGGCGGCTTTCGCACCCGGGCGGCCATGGAAAGCGCTCTTGAGGACGACGGCATTGCCATGATCGGCCTGGCCCGCCCCCTGTGCGCCAATCCGGAGGGGCCGCGCCAACTGCTGAACGGCGAACGGGACCAGTTGAAACGCTGGGAAGAGGTCTTGCGTGTCGGCCCCGGCTGGCTCGGGCCGAACAGTTCCAATGACACCTTGCGCATGGTCAATGCCTGGGGCGCGCAGGGCTGGTTCTGCCTGCAGATCCTGCGCATGGGCGCGGGCAAGGACCCCGACCTGCGCCTGGGCGTGCTGCGCGCCTTTTTCGCCTACCGGGCGGAAGAGAAGAAAAAGGCCAGGGCACTGGCGCGCTGATCCACCCTAAAACTGAAAATACACGAATGGTGCGGCCTTCAGCGGGTAGATGCTGAGCGCGATGGCGGCGGCTGCGCCGGCCCCGGCCCACCAGAGTTCCGGGCGTTTGAGAGCCGGCCATTGCGGCCGCCAGCGCGTGGCGCCAAGAACATGGTCCAGCGCCAGCACGGCGAGGATGAGGAGCGCCGCGAGGCTTAAGGTTTGCCCGCCGCCATGGCGCCAGCCGCCCAGCGCGCCCATGGCCGCAAGGGCATCGCCGGTATTGGCGGCGCGGAACATGGCCCAGCCAAAGAGCACCACCGCTTGCGTCAGTACCAGGGCGGCGAGCCAGCCCAGCGCCCGCGGCAGGCGCACCAGGCGCACCGCCACGGGCTTGACATGGGCCAGCCACAGCTTGTGGCCGACCAGGGCCAGGCCGTGCAGGGTGCCCCAGGCGACGAAGGTCCAGGCGGCGCCATGCCACAGGCCGCCCAGGATCATGGTGGCCATGAGATTGCGGTAGGTCGTCAGCCGCCCGTGGCGCGAGCCGCCAAGGGGGATGTAAAGATAATCGCGCAGCCAGGTGCTTAAGGATATGTGCCAGCGGTGCCAGAACTCGGATATGGAGGTGCTGGCATAGGGGAAGTTGAAATTGCGCGGAATGTGATAGCCGAACAGGCGCGCAATGCCGATGGCCATGAGCGAGTAGCCGGCAAAGTCGAAATAGATCTGCGCCGCAAAGGCAAGGGTTGCCAGCGCCACCGCGCCATTGTTCCAGGCGGGCAGATTGCCATACACCTGATCGACGACGGGGGCGATATTGTCGGCCAGCAGGGCCTTGTAGACAAAGCCGATGGCAAAGGCGCGCAGCCCCACCACCAAGGCCTTGCGCCCGAGCCGCTTGGGCCGCTCCATTTGCGGGAAGAAGCTGGCGGCGCGGACGATCGGCCCGGCGACCAGTTGCGGGAAAAAGGCAATATAGAGCGCCACGCGGCTGAGGCGCCGCTCCACCGGCAAGACGCCGCGGCGCACGTCGGCCATGTAGGAGATGGCCTGAAACACATAAAAGCTGATGCCGACCGGCAGGATGATGCGCAAAGTCGGCATGTCGGCGCGCAGGCCCATGGCGGCAAGCACATGGGCAAAGCTCTGCGCAAAGAAGCCGGCATATTTGAACACCACAAGCACGCCAAGGGCGACGCCAACGCCTGCTGCCAGCGCCAGGTTCTTGCCGCGCCGGCTCATGCCCGGGCGCGCCATGACGAGGGCGCTGGCCCAGGAGACCAGGATCACCAGGCCGATGAGGGCCAGAAAGCGCCAGTCCCACCAGCCGTAAAAGACGATGCTGGCAAGCAGCAGAATGCCAAGGCGGGCGGACTTGCCGCGCACCAGCCAGTAGGCGGCGAAGGTGATGGCGAAAAAGACCAGAAAGGTGAAGCTGGTGAAAATCATGGTCGCGGCCTATTCATCCTCGGTGCGCAGGGCCAGTTGCGGGTGCGCTTCGGGCTTGCCCAGCACACCCGTTTTCATGATCTGGCGGGCCAGCCAGCGGTCATAGATGGCGGCGCCGGGGGCGAGCAGATGCTCTTCGTCAAACCACACCGGCGCATCGAGGGCGGCCAGCATTTTGCGGTCCAGCGGGGCGATGCAGGGGGTATCCGGATGTGCCTTGCACAGCGCGGCCAGATAGGCGCGCTCCTTGGGGTCGATGACCGGCGGGAAGTAATAGGCGATGGCGCGCACCCCGGCGGCCTTGAGCATGGCGCGCTGCCTGGCCCGGAACGCCTCGCCCCAGGCATACGGCCGGGGGCGGGATGCCGCCTCCTGCCTCAGGCCATGCGTGCGCATGGCGGCGGTGACCGTGCGGCGCGGGGTGTGCTGCGGATCCCAGGACGATAGCGCCGGGGTTTTCTGCAAGGTCGTGGCCTCGTGAAACAGCCCGACATTGAACCAGTTGAGCGGCACGTGCAGGCCCAGCAGGATGGCGTTCTTGGCAAAATCGGCGAGGCCGTCGGGGGCGCCCATGGCCAAGCCGCGCAGCGCCCAGAAGGTGCCGCGCAGATCAAACTGGCCAATCACGCGCTCGGAAAACTTGGCGATGGCGAAGCCATGGACCGGCGCCCGGTCAAACTCTGGCGAAGCCTCCAGAAACACCACGTCCGGCGGCCTTGGCGCGGCGCGCAGGAACTGGCGCAGGCGCAAGTCGCGCTCTTGCAGGCTGGCGCCTTCCAGGGCGAAGGTGATGATGCGCTGAGGATAGCCATGGGCGCGCAGCTTGCGCGTCAGGGCCTCGTCATCAATGGCATTGCGCGAATAGCTGGCGCCGACAAAGAGCACATAGGGCGAGGGATCGGCCTTCACTTCACGCAAGGCATTGGCGGCGATTTGCGCATAGGGCCCGTCGCGCACGATCCCGGCCTTGTGCGCGCTGAAGCCGATGAGGGCCGCGCTGATGGCAAAGGCCGCAAGGAAAGACGCAAGGCCGCGGATGGCACCGGCGGGCGGGCGGCGCAGCACATAGGCCGTCAGCAACAGGGTTGCCCCCGCCAGGATCATCTTGATGGCAAGCATGATTGCGTTCCCGTATTCACCCGGCAGCAAGAGTGACACAAGAACGCTTAAAAAGGGTTACAGGGTGGCGGGATTCAGCCTTGCACGAGCCTGGCTAATCGTGCTTCAGGTTTTCCGCATCGCTGGTATCGCCCGGCGACAGGCCGAGCAGTTCGCCAGCGGCCTTGACGCCGAGGCCCAGCACGGTGCGGTTGGCATAGGAAAAATACGCGGCGACCTGGTTGATCTCCAGA
>JALWUB010000435.1 GCA_026993275.1 Robiginitomaculum sp.
GGGCCATGCTGGGCCTGGCCCTGATCGGGCTGATCTACCCGCTGGCGGCCTTGCTGCGCGCCGTGAAGGGGCCCGGTTGACACACGGGGCGCGCTGCGTATGGTGCGCGCCTTACGCCGGGGCGGCTCCCGGCTAGACAGGGAATCAAGACGATGGCCAAAGCGAGCACCATCAAGATCCGCCTCAACTCGACGGCAGACACCGGCTTTTTCTATGTCACCAAGAAGAATTCGCGCACCCTGACGGAAAAGCTGGTGCTGCGCAAATACGACCCGGTGGCGCGCAAGCATGTCGAGTTCCGCGAAGGCAAGATCAAGTAAGCCTGCACCAGCACGGTGTTGCAAAGACCGGCGTTTCGCGGCGGCTTGCCCCTGAAGCGGTAACCCGCTACGCATTCTGCGCATTGCAAAAGATTAACCTGTTTGCGTCTCTTTTAGCGTGTAACACACTGGCGCCCTGGATTCTCTTGCGGCTGTGGCTGATGCGATTGGTCTTGCCTTGAAAACCCGTGTTTCCCATCTGGCCTTGTGCCTTGCGGTCATCCTCTTCTCCGGTGCGGCTGCCGTTGCCGCGCAGGGGGTGCAGGACATTTCGGCCAGTGCGGATGCCAATGAGGGCATTTCGGTTTACCCGCCAGAGTTTTTTGCTGGCTATTACCCGGTCACGGCGCTGGACATGGTCCGCCAGGTGCCGGGTTTCACCATCAATAACGGCGACCGCGTGCGCGGCTTTGGCGGCGCGGCGGGCAATGTGCTGATTGATGGCGAGCGGCCCAGCACCAAGTCCGACACGCTGGAAAACATCCTGCAGCGCATCCCCGCCGACCGGGTCGATCATATCGAGCTGATTCGCGGCTCGGCGCCCAATATCGACATGCGCGGCCTCAGCCGGGTGGTCAATGTGGTGCTCAAGCAGGGGCAGGAAACAGCACAGAACAACTGGACCCTGTCCTCGACCTATGCGCGCCGCCGCATCATCGTCAATGGCGAGTTTGTCCACAATGCCACCATCAAGGGCGCCAGCATCACGCTTGGCCTGCTGCGCGAGGGCGGGCCGTTCCGCACATCGGGCATCGAGCGCCGCTTTGCGCCGCCAGGCACATTGAGCGAGCACCGCGATGAATTTTCGCAGCGCTTTTTCCGCTTCTGGCAACCGACCTTCAATCTCGAAAAGAAGTTTGATGATGGCCGCTTCCTGCATCTGAACGCCAAGGCCACTGACCAGCGCTTTGACCGGAACGAGCCCTCTTTCGTGCAAGAACCACTGCCTGGCGGCGCCTTGTCGTTCTTGCGGTTTGACAACAATATCGTCAAAACCCATGACCAAAGCACGGAATTTGGCGGCGATTACAGCCTGCCCCTGAACAAGGCCATGGACCTGAAGTTCATCGGCCTGCGCAACAGCACTGTGGCCCATGACCGGTTCTTCTCCTCCAGCATTGACAATGCCGGTGCGCAATCCGCCTCGCGGATCTTCAACCGCGAAAAATCCGTCGAATCCATTGCCCGCTCGGTGCTGGACTGGAAACTTGGCAAAAAGCACAGCCTGCAACTGACCGCCGAGGGCGCGCTCAACTCCCTCAATGCCAATCTGCAACTGGAGCAGGACAATGGCACGGGCTTCGAAGTGGTGGTCCTGCCGGTCACCGACACCAGGGTGAAGGAACGCCGCGCCGAGTTTTCCGCCTCCTGGGTCTATGTGCCCAATCCGAAACTGACCGTGGAGAGCGGGCTGAAATACGAAACCTCGCGGCTGAGCCAGAGTGGCGACGCCAGCCGCACCCGGCATTTTTCGTTTCCCAAGCCGTCCTTGTCGATCAGCTATAACACCAGCAAAAAGGACCAGCTGCGCTTCAACATTGAACGCAAGGTGGCACAGCTCGACTTTGGCGATTTTGTCACCTCGGTCAATCTGACCGACAACCAGACCGATGTCGGCAATCCCGAACTGGAGCCGGACCGCACCTGGAGCGCCAAACTGTCCTGGGAGCGCCGGTTTTCCAAAAAGGGCTCGGTGACCCTGACCGGCCAGCGCGACTGGATCACCCAGGTGCAGGGCCTGGTGCCGATCGGCAACACCTTTGACGCGCCCGGCAATCTTGGCAATGCCCGGCGCTGGAAACTGGACCTGACGGCGCGCCTGCCCATGGACAGGCTGGGCCTGAAAAACGCCACCCTGGACGTGACCGGCTTCTTGCGCGATTCCGCCGTCACCGATCCGGTGACCGGCCGCCGCCGGGTGCTCGAGAACGAACCGCCGCACAATTTCACCCTGGATTTCCGCCAGGACCTGAGCGCCCGCAAGATCGCCTGGGGCTGGAACTACAATAACGGCCTGACCCGCCGCCGCTTCCGCCTGTTCGAGGAACAGGTCAGCCATGTCGGCGGCGGCAGCTTTGGCGGCGGCAATCCGCGCGCCCTCAGCGTTTTCATCGAAACCACCAAGATCAAGGGCATGACGGCAACATTTGACATTCGCAACGTTCTCAACCGGCCCAATGAGCGCACCCGGATTTTCTTTGATGGCCCGCGCTCGACCGGCATGATTGAAGCCATTGAAACGCAACGGCGCAAGGCCGGTCTGCGCTACCGCATCCGCCTGCGCGGATCTTTTTAAGCCTGCAGCGCCTGTGCAGTTGTAATACGGACAGGCGCCCATCCAGATGCCTTGCCAGAGGCCGCCGCAAAGGCATGGCCGCGTGTAAGGGGACAGGTCTTTGCCGCGCGTGGGGCCGCAAAGCCTTGCAGGGATTGATTCACCGTGTCTTGCCGTGCTGCCGGGCGGTTTGGAACGCCCCGCCACAGCCTGATTATGCGCCTCTGCCTGCCACCGGGGATAGGCCTTCAGTTCTCCCCGCCCGCAATGGCCCGAAATGGCTTGCTTGTGGCCTTCTCTGGTGCGTTTGCGGCCCAAACTGGCCTGAAACTGGCCTGCGCCATGGCCCGGCCGCCGGACAAAACAGGACATGGTCCATATCTGCGGACAAAATCGCTGAAAGAATGCGTGTCAGCCGTGCTTTTGCATTTCCGGCCGGAACAGGCTGACGGCGCCGCCCGTGGCCGCGGCG
>JALWUB010000436.1 GCA_026993275.1 Robiginitomaculum sp.
TCCAGACGCTCAAGCAAGCCTCCGGCGACATGGTGGATCTGCTGCTGCCCGCCGGCCTGCCCTCGGAAAACGTCAAGATCGGCATCATTCCTTTCGATATTGGCGTCAATGTCGGCACCGCACTGGCGGCCAGGCCGTGGTTGTGGCACAGCCGCCCGGTCAGCCAATGGCGGGGCTGTGTCGGCCCGCGCGGCGCCAATAATGACGTCAATGATTCCAGCGCCACGGGCAATGCCACGATCCCGGCCATCTATGATGAGCAGACTTCCTGCCGCCTGCCGCCTATCCTGCCGCTGACCAGCGATGCAACGGCATTGCACAACCGCATCAATGCCATGCAGGCAGCAGGCTGGACCTATATCCCCGAAGGCCTGGCCTGGGGCTGGAAGGTGTTGTCGCCCGACCCGCCCTATGACCAGGGCGTCGCCTATGATGCGCCCAAATGGCGCAAGGTTCTGGTGCTGATGACCGATGGCGCCAACACGGTTCGGTGGACCTGGTCCGGCGGCCTGCCTTATGCCTATAAAGGCGTCTCCAGCATTGTCGGCGATCAGAAAACACGGGTGTTGTGCAACCGGATCAAGCTCAGCGGCATCATCATCTACACCGTCGCCTTTCAGGTTGGCTCCAGCAGCACGCGGCAAATGCTCGAAGAATGCGCCAGCAACCCGGCCAATTATTTCGATGCGCGCAACAATGCCGAGCTGGAAGCAGCCTTCGCCAAGATTGGCGGCGACATCAACAATCTGCGCCTGAGCAAATAGCGTCCGGTTGTCCCTGGTGCGGCACAAGCGCACAGGGCGTTGTTATATCATTACCAAATCTCCATGTCGTGGCTGTGAAACGAACCAGCCAGGAGCATGGACATGTCACCGCAAGCCCAAAACCGCAAAACCCGTTTGTCATCCCCCTGCAAGGCCACACTCAAGGCCAGGACACGCATCGCCCCGCTCGTGCAGGCCGCCGGCGCTGCCCTGGCTGCCTTGGTGGTCACCACCCCCGCCGCACAGGCCGTGCCCAGCTTCGCCCACCAGACCGGCGTGCCCTGCACGGCCTGCCATGTGGGCGGATTTGGCCCGCAACTGACGGCCTTTGGCCGCCGGTTCAAAATGCTGGGCTATTCCACAGGCAAGAGTCCGAAATGGCTGTTGCCGCTGTCCGGCATGGTGGTCGCGTCTCATGACAGCACCAAGACCGGCGTTCCCGGCGGTATGAATCCGCCGCACTTTGACGAAAACAACAATTTTGCCCTGGATGAAGCCTCGGTGTTTCTGGCCGGGCGGCTGGCGCCGCATCTGGGCTCCTTCATACAGGTCACCTATTCGGGCGTTGACCGGGCTACGGCGCTGGACAATGCCGACATCCGCTATGCCCGCGAAACGCAAATTGGCGGCAAGGACCTGATCGTTGGCGTTTCCGTCAACAACAACCCGACCATCCAGGACCCGTGGAACTCAACCCCGGTCTGGGGCTATCCGTTCACCGGCTCTGACCTGGCCCCCGCACCGGGCGCGGGCACGCTGATCAATGGCGGGCTGGAAATGCAGGTTCTGGGCACCACGGCCTATGCCTTTTACGACAACTTCCTTTATCTCGAGGCCGGGCAATACACCACTCTGGCCGCCAACTTCCTGGACAGCCTCGGCATTGGGGCCGATGCCGGCCGCATGAGCGGGCTGGCCCCCTACTGGCGTGTGGCCATCAACAAGGACCTGGGCACGCAAAACTTCTCGCTTGGTGCCTTTGGCATGATCGCGCGGCTGTTCCCGGACCGGGTCAGGGGCCCCAAGGACAAGTTCAGCGATATTGGCCTTGATGGCACCTATCAGTACATTTCCGGTGATAATACATTCTCGGTCAATGGCCGCTACATCCATGAACGGCAAACGCTGAACGCTGCTTTTGCCGCTGGTGACGCCGCCAATCTGAAAAACGGGCTGAACAGCTTTACCGCCAATGCCGCCTATTACTACAAGGACACCTATGGCCTGACCCTGGGATATTTCAACACCTGGGGCAGACAGGATACGGGCCTTTATGCACCGGCAGAGATTGAAGGCAGCCGCCTGGGCAAGCCCAATTCGAATGGCTTCATTGTCCAGACCGACTTCACGCCCTTTGGCAAGGATGGCTCATGGGGCAGCCCGTGGGCAAACCTGCGCGTCGGCCTGCAATACACCGCCTACAACAAGTTCAATGGCGGCAAGAAGAACTATGACGGCTTTGGCCGCAATGCCAGCGACAACAACACCCTGTTCCTGTTCACCTGGCTGGCGTTCTAACCTTTAACGAGGTGAGACGAGGTGAAAGGATAGGCCGGGGCAGGCACAGGCTTGCCCCGGTCCTTTTATGGCGCCGTCCCAATGGCCTCATTGGTGATGGCATCGAGCACCTTGCCCATCTTGACCAGCACCGGATGGGCCGGATCCAGGCCATAGCGCGCCGCCAGGGCCGCCGGTGCGGTATAGGTGATCCGGGCCGTGCTGCCATCCTGCCAGACCAGCACCTTGAGCGGCAGGTCCAGGCCAATCAGGGCATTTTGCTGCATCAGCGGCGTGCCCAGTTTCGGATTGCCAAAAATCAGCACCTGTTCCGGCGCCAGGCCGAGCCTGGCCCTTTGCGCCCCGGCGGCATGGTCAACCCGGGCAAACACATGCGCGCCGCGCTTGCTGACCGCCGCTTGCAGGCGATCCATGGTTTCGCTGACCCCATAAGGGCTGGTTTTGCTGATGAAGGCATTTTCGCCCGCATTTCCGTTTGTGGTGGCGCAGGCGCCAAGCAACACGGCCACGGCCACGGCAAGCAATTTGTGCATCAGTCTTCTCCGCTTTTCCGAGCGGCCTTCATAACAGACTATTCCGGCGCCTTGCGCAAGGCGGCGGCCGGGTCATCGAAAAGCGCCCGGCGCACTGGCCAGATCCAGCTTTCGCCCTTTGGGTCATAAACCCCAAATTCCGTTGCAAAATCGAAATAGCACCAGCCCATGCCGCGGCTTTGCGCGGCGCGGCGCACGGCCCGTGTCCAGCGCGCCCGATCAGGCAATGCGGTGGCGATGGT
>JALWUB010000437.1 GCA_026993275.1 Robiginitomaculum sp.
CTGTCCTCGAGGTGCAAAACGGCTGTGACCACCGCTGCACCTTCTGCATCATTCCCTTTGGCCGCGGGCCATCGCGCTCGGTGCCGGCAGAGGCTGTGGTGGCACAGGTGCGCCAGCTGGCCGGACAAGGCATTGCCGAAGTGGTGCTCTCGGGGGTGGACCTGACCTCCTGGGGCGGTGACCTGCCGGGCGCGCCCAGGCTGGGCGATCTGGTGCGCGCCATCCTGGAGGGCGTGCCGGAGCTGCCGCGCCTGCGGCTTTCCTCCATCGACGCCATCGAGATCGACCCGGTGCTGTTTGCGCTGATCCGCAGCGAGGAACGACTGGCACCCTATCTGCATCTTTCCCTGCAGGCCGGTGACGACATGATCCTGAAGCGCATGAAGCGCCGCCACAGCCGCGCCGAAGCGGTGGATCTGTGCGCGCGCCTGAAAGAGGCCCGCCCCGGCATGGCCTTTGGGGCTGACCTGATTGCCGGGTTTCCCACCGAGACCGAGGCCATGTTCGAGAACACGCTGGCGCTGGTGGAGGACTGCGCCTTGGCCTATTTGCACGTTTTCCCCTACAGCGCCCGGCCCGACACCCCGGCAGCCCGCATGCCTGCCGTGCCCGGCGATGTGGTCAAGGCGCGCGCGGCGCGGCTGCGCCAAGCTGGCGATGCGGCGCTGGCACGGCATTTTGCGCGGCATGTGGGCGGCACGGGCACGGTGCTGGTGGAAAAAGAAGGCTTTGGCCGCCTGGCGGACTTTTCTCCGGTCCGGCTAAACGAGGCATGCCCGGCGCGCCCCGGCGCCATGGTGGAAGTGCAGCTTACCGGTCATGATGGCACAAGACTGCATGGGCAGGCGCTCTGATGCGCTGGTTCTGGCAAAAGCAGAAACCGGCTGAAGAGGCCGCCGCTCAAGAGGAGGCCGGGTCCGGCACGCTTGACGCAGAACCGGCCGCGGCTGCCCCGGCGCCGGAGGCCGCCGCACCTGCTGAGCCTCCATCAGAACCAGAGCCAGAACCGGCGGCCAAGTCTGACAAGCCGGGGGCGCTGGCGCGCTTCTCGTCCGGGCTGAAGCGCTCCTCCAGCCGCCTCAGCGAGGGCGTGGCCAGCATTTTCACCCGGCGCAAGCTCGATGCGCAGACCCTGGAAGAGCTGGAAGACCTGCTCATCGCCTCCGATCTCGGCACGGCGCTGGCGTCGCGGCTGACCGCCATGCTGGGCAAGGACCGCTTTGACAAGAACATTGACGCGCGCAGCGTGCGCGAGGCCCTGGCCAGCCTCATTGCCGATACCCTGCACCCATTGCAGCAAAAGCTGGACCTGGACAGCGGGCCGCGGCCGCAAGTGGTGCTCTTTGTCGGCGTCAATGGCTCGGGCAAGACCACCACGTTGGGCAAGCTGGCGGCGCGGCTGAAGGCGCACGGCAAGTCGGTCCTGATGGTCGCAGGCGATACCTTTCGCGCTGCCGCCATCGAGCAATTGCAGGCCTGGGGCAAGCGCAGCAATACGCCGGTGCTGGCGCGCGAGATCGGCGCCGATGCTGCCGGGCTTGCCTATGATGCCCTGGCCCAGGCCAGAAAGGACGGCACCGACGTGGTGCTGATGGACACCGCCGGGCGGCTGCAAAACAAGAAGGAACTGATGGAGGAATTGCGCAAGGTCATTCGCGTCATCAAGAAACAGGATGAGAGCGCCCCGCATCACGTCATCCTGGTGCTCGATGCCACTGCCGGGCAAAATGCCCTCAGCCAGGCGGGCGCCTTTCTGGAAGCCGCCGGGGTCACCGGCCTGGTCATGACCAAGCTTGACGGCACCGCCAAGGGCGGAGTGCTGGTGGCGGTTTCGGACAAATACCATTTGCCCATTCACGCCATTGGCATTGGCGAGGGGGTGGAGGACTTGCGCGACTTTGACGCCGAGAGCTTCGCCGCCGCCCTGACCGGGCTGCAAGAGTAAGCCGCCATGCGGGCAATTGGCTTCAGCCTTTTCAGCAGTTTTGCACGCCAGCACCCTTGCCGCCGGCTGCGCGCTGATACAAGTGAACCGTCAGGAGAGACGTCATGAAATCACACCGCCTGTTGGAGGATCTGGGGCCGCTCGCGGTGTTTTTCCTCGCCTACAAGTTTGCCGGCATTTTCTGGGCCACGGGCCTGTTTATGGCGGCAACGGCTCTGGCGCTGCTCTGGAGCTGGCTGCGCGACAAGCGCGTGCGCGTCATGCCGGTGATTACCCTGGCGCTGGTGCTCGTGTTTGGCTCGCTGACCCTGTATTTTCGCGATTCCACCTTCATCAAGATGAAGCCGACGGCGATTTACCTCCTGTTCGCCGCGGCGCTCGGCAGCGGCGCCATCTTTGGCCAGTATTACCTCAAAATGCTCTTCGACGGCGCATTCGACCTGCCCGATGCGGCCTGGCGCACCCTGACCTGGCGCTGGGCGGCCTTCTTTGCTGCCCTGGCGGCGCTGAACGAACTCGTCTGGCGCACCATGAGCGAAAGCGCCTGGGTCAATTTCAAGGTCTTCGGCCTGATGCCGCTGGTGTTCGGCTTTGCCCTGCTCAACATGCCGCTCATGCTCAGACACATGCGCGAAGACGGCAAGGACAGCTGACCTATTCCGCTGCCGTGGATGCCGCTTCGGTGTGCCCCAGGCCGCCCTTGGCGGCGATGGCGGAGACATAGGCCTTGCGGGCATCGAAGTCCTTGGCAATGCGTTCGTCATCGGCCTGCATGGCGTCAATGTCCTGATCGGCAAAATGCAGCACGCCCATGTCTTCATAGGCGGCACGGATGCGCGGTCCCCACAGGCCGATATCCTTCACCACCGGCACGATGCGCTGGAACAGAAGCGTGCGGAACAGCTTGTTGATCTCGCTGTTCTTGGTGTACTCGACACACTCCTCGACCGGCATGTCGAGGGCTTCGTAAATTTCGCGGCCCTCAAAGCGGTCGCGCATCAGATAGCAGGCATCCACCAGGAACTCCTCGCGCTCGTCGCGCTCGGCCTGGGTCAGGTGCGGGTAATAATCGCGCAAGGTGAGACGGCCAAAGGCCACATGGCGGGCCTCGT
>JALWUB010000438.1 GCA_026993275.1 Robiginitomaculum sp.
GCAGGAAGGCGGCAAAACCATCGCCATAGCGCGTCAGGGTGGCCATATGCGGCGGCGCCTCGTCCATGAAGGCGCGCACCAGCGCGGCAAAATACTCATCACCGACCAGCCGTGCCACGGCCTTGTAGATGCCCTGCATGGCTTTCGTGGCGGTCATGGCAAAATTGCTCTTGTGAATGGCCAGCCGGGCCCTGCCCTGCCCGTCCGCCAGATATGGCATCATCAGCGCGTCATCGCCGCCGCGCAAGACCTGCGCAAAGGCTTGGTAAAAATCGTCCGGGTCAGCCATGGCCCGCCGCCCGTGTCTTGCTCTCCAGAATGGCATTGGCGCGCGCCGCTTCGGCTTGCAGATCGGCGAAAGCGGGAATGTTGTCATCGCGCTCGATCAGGGTCGGCTTTGGCCCGGCGCTTTCGATGAAGCTTTCATAGAGCGCCCACACGTCCTCGCTGATGGGCGCGCCATGGCTGTCGATCAGCACCGTGCCGCCATCGCGTTCCTGCACCGTAAACCCGGCCAGATGCACCTCGCCAACCATTGCCGCCGGGACCGCGTCCAGCCAGTCTTGCGCCGATCCGCCCAGATTGCGGGCGCAGACATGGATGTTGTTGAGATCAAACAGCAGGCCGGCACCGGCCATTTTGGCCGCCTCCACATAAAGTTCGATCATGGAAATATCACCTTGCAGCGATAGATAGAGCGCCGGGTTTTCGACCAGGATCTGCCGCCCCAGCACCTCCTGGGTTTCGGCGATGTGAGCGGCCAGCGCCTGCAAGGTGGCGCGGGTGGGCGGCGGCGGCAGAAGATCGGCAAAATAGACCTTGCCCAGGCGCGACCAGGCGACATGTTCGGAAACGCTGGCCGGGTTGCAGCGCTCCACCAGCGCCTTCAGGCGCGCCAGATGATCCGCATCGGGGCGCTCGGGCCCGCCCAGCGACAGGCCGACCCCGTGCAGCGACAGGGGGAAGCGCCCGGCAATCGCATCGAGCCAGGCCAGCCGCGGCCCGCCATCAACCATGTAGTTTTCCGGATGCACCTCGAACCACAGCCCATCGGCAGGCGCATCCAGCGCGTCCTGATAGTGCTGCGGTTTCAGGCCCAGCCCGGCACGGGCGGGCAGGGGTAATGGTGTTAATGGGCTCATCATGGCCATTATAGAGGCGCCGGCGCATATTGGCCCGCAAAGTGTTCAAGGTCTGAGGTGCCGCGTTAACGCACAATGGTTCCCGGATAAAACTGACGTTTTTCCGGGATGACACCCGTTGCCAGTATCACCCTCTTTCGTGTCACCCCGGTCAAACTTGCGTTTTTCCGGGATGACACAAACCAGAGCGAAACGGCAGCAAAGGCCTATTTCTTGGCCAGCATGGCCTTGGCCTCGGCCTTGGTCAGGCCCTTGTGGGCATGGCCTTCGGCATCGGTGACCACGGTTGAGGAACAGGTGCCCTTGGGCACGAATTGCCATTCGTCTATGGCATAATCGACGGTGGCCTGGCCCTGGCAGGAATGGGTGCCCGAAAGGTTGCCGCAATCATTCTCGCCCGCCTTGCTGATGCCAAAGCATTTTTCCTTGGGGCCCTTGACCTTGGCGGCCATGGCAACGCCCGCAGTGAGGGCAAAGGATGCGGCGGTCAGGCCGGTTACGCTGATCTTGGTGAGTGCATTCATGGAGAGTGTCTTTCCTGTTATCCTCGCACGCAGCCCGTCTGGCTGCGCCGCAGGCTTGATAGCCCATTGCCGCAGCCTGTCACACTGACAAACGCATAACACCCCATAACGTAAACGTGAGGCGCGTGAATGGCGGATGAACAGGCCTAAGCGTCCGCCGGGCTGATGGGCTTGCGGGTGCGGTCCATGAGCCAGGCCCCCAGCGCCAGCACCGTATAGGCAATCAGCGCCGTCACCGCAAAGGGTTTGGGCGAAGCCCCGGCTTCGACCGTGCCCATATGGCTATAGGCCTGCACGGCCACCAGAAAGACCAGAAACGCCCAGGGCGCAAGGCGCCCGGCCGGGCCCTTGGGCGCGGTATTGCGCATATACAGCCAGAAACCGGCCAGCAGCAGGCCCATTTCCGCGATTTGCGACCACAAGAGCGAGCGCCACAGGCCAAGGCCGAATTTGGGTTCGCCAGCAATCAGCGGCAGGTCCGGCGCATGCACCAGAAGGTCGGCAAACCAGTGCGACAGCACCGCCGCGCCGACAATCAGCCCCGCCGTCCAGTGCCCGGCGCCCCTGCGCAGCGCGCCATAGAGCAGGCCCGCGGCCAGCGCCCAGATGGCACTGCCCAGAAGCGAATGGGTAAAGGGCATGGAATAGAGGTCCAGCGGCGAGGCTTCCAGAAAGCCCGGCACGATGCGCACCTTTTCCACCCCGGCAATCACCAGCACCGCCCAGGCGAAATCCACCAGTTGCACGGCGACGAACAATATCCCCAGCGGCACCGCCGGTTTGAAGGCGCGCGCCGCAAAGGCGGCGCTGTAATGACCGACAAACATGCACGTCCCCCCTCAGTCCCCGAACGAGCCGGCCGGGCCCGGAAACACCACCGGGCTTTCCGATCCGTCCCTGGCCACCGCGGCAACACCGAAATAGTAATTGTCGATGACAATGTTTTCCAGCGTGAAATGATCGGTCTTGCCAACAAAGCGCGACCATTGCCATTGCGGCGCATCGGTGCGGCGGCGATAGATCTTATAGCCTGCCAGATTGGCCGCCGCCTTGCCTTTGGCCAGGGTCCAGCTCAGCGTGGTCGAGGGCTGCACCGCGCCCTTGATCTGCACATGCGCCGGAAACGGCGGTGCTCCGGCCATTTCGGCCAGGCTGACCACATTCAGCGCCGTCAATTTGCGCGCATAGTCAAAATCCACACCGGCAATGACATCGCCATAGGCAATGCCGTTCTCACGGCGGACATCCTGATGCTGGCGCGTGTAGTTTTCGTGGGCTTCCATGATGCGCACGCCGGGAATGCCGACATCGTTGAAGGGCTTGTGATGGCCGCCGCGGCCAAACCGGTCGAGCCGGTAGATCATCATCACGTCGAGATTGGGGA
>JALWUB010000439.1 GCA_026993275.1 Robiginitomaculum sp.
AGGTCCACCGGCGCCCCGGCATGGCGGGCCATGGCCAGTTCCAGCGCGCTGATCGGCTTGACCGGGGCCGGGTCCTTGCTCAGCATCCGGTTCAGCGCCAGCAGGAAATCGGTATCGTCCGGGTCGGCTTCGGCAGCGAGATCCGCGCTCAGTTCCGCTGCTGCCGTCTTGCCGTCGCGGGCCAGGCAGAAGGCGCGCAATTTGAGCCAGAACACCGCGCCGCGGCCCTTTTGCAATCGTGCTGCCGTTTCACAGGCCTTGTCCTCGCGCCCCAGGGCCAGAAACGCGCGGCTGGCAATGGCGGCATTTTCCGGATCAGACAGGCCGCCGGGGCTGCGCTCGGCCAGGTCTATGACCGCTTCAAGCGCGCCAAGGCGGTAAACGCTGGCAAGGCGCAGGCTGGCCAGGGCGCCATTACCCTTGCCGCCAGCGGGCGGGTCTGACGGCGACAGCAGCACGCTGGCCGCCAGGCGGTTGAGCAGGGGCGAGGCCCCGGCCTGGGGCAGATCGCTGATCAGTTCCGTGGCGATGGCGGCGGTGGTGCCGCGCCACTGCTGCGGCGGCATGGCAAAGGCAATGCCGCTCCGGGCGCCAACCTGAAACGGCTCGACCTGTTCCAGCGTCTGCACCTGCACCGGGCCCGGCTCCGCCGCGGCGGCTTGCGCCCGCGCCAGCGGCGCCGGCAACAGGCCGCTCAGCACCGCGAGCGCTGCCAGAGCATGGGTGTTAAAGCCCATCTTGCAGCTCCACGCGGATTTGTGCCACAGGCGGGCCGTCATGGGCGGCGGAATTGACCAGAGCGGCAAACCCCGCCAGCCCAAGCACCAGGATGATGGCGATGATAATGCCCAGACGCCGCATCGGTTCCTCCTTGCCGTGCCCGCAGGCGGGCCATGATCGGGGCAGCGGCATCCTTTTGATTGCGCCGCTGCGCTGGCTGACGTATAGCCCAAGTGTGGCAAAACTGGGAAACAAGTCGAGTTATTTTTCTGCGACCGGCCAGCCGCGGCGGATGATTGTGCTGGTCGGGCTGATGGGCGCGGGCAAGACCAGTGTCGGCAAGCGCCTGGCGCAGCGCCTTGGCGCGCCATTCGTGGATGCCGATGACGAGATCGCCAGGGCCGCCGGGCGTTCCGTGAGCGAGATTTTCGAAGATTTTGGCGAGGCCGCCTTCCGGGATGGCGAGCGCAAGGTCATTGCCCGGCTGATGCAGGGGCCGCCGGGCGTGCTGGCCACGGGCGGCGGCGCCTGGATGGACCCGCAAACCCGCGCTGTGGTCAGGGACAAGGGGCTGAGCATCTGGCTGCATGCCGATCTCGATGTGCTCATGGAGCGGGTTTTGCGGCGCAACACCCGGCCCTTGCTGCAGCAAGCCTCGCCGCGCCGGATCATGCAGGACTTGATCGCGGCGCGCTGCCCGGTCTATGCCAGCGCCGACATCCACATCAACAGCGGCAAGGGCAGCCATGAACAGACCCTGGACAAGATCATGACGGCGCTGGCAGACTATGGCCTGCCCCGGGCAAGCCGCTCATGACCGGTTCTGCCGCCACCACGCGCATCGCCCTGGGCGCGCGCGCCTATGATGTGATCAGCGGCGCCGGTGCCCTGGACGCGGCCATGGGGCAGCTCCGGCGCCTGTGCCCGGGCGGGCGTCTGTTCTGCGTCAGCGACGAAACCGTGGCCGCTCTGCACCTGCCGCGCCTGCAAAACGCCTGCGCAGCGGCCGGCATTGCGCTGAAAACACTCATCATCCCGCCTGGCGAGGCGCAAAAGAGCTTTGCGCGCCTGCAGGGCCTGTGCAGCGATTTGCTGGACATGAACATGGAACGCAGCGAGGCCATCGCCGCATTTGGCGGCGGAGTGGTCGGCGATCTGGCCGGGTTTGCCAGCGCCATCGTGAAACGCGGCACGGCGCTGGTGCAGATCCCGACCACCCTGCTGGCGCAGGTGGACAGTTCGGTTGGTGGCAAGACCGCCATCAACATGCCGGCGGGCAAGAACCTGGTCGGCGCCTTTCATCAGCCTTCCCTGGTCATTGCCGACCAGGACTTTCTGAAAACCCTGCCGCCGCGGCAAATGCGCGCCGGCTATGCGGAAATTCTCAAGGCCGCCGCCCTGGCCGATGCGGACTTCTTTGACTGGCTGCACAGCCATGGCGCGCAGGCGCTGGCAGGGGAGGGCGCGGCGCTGGCCACGGCGATTGTCCGCGCCATTGCCATCAAGGCGGATATCGTCGCCAGGGACGAGCGCGAACAGGGGGTGCGGGCGCTGCTCAATCTGGGGCACAGCTTCGGCCATGCCCTGGAAGCGCTGGCCGGGTATGACGGCGCGCTGCTGCATGGCGAGGCGGTGGCGGCAGGCATGGCGGCGGCGTTTGCCTATGCGGTGCATCTGGGTCTGTGCCCGGCGGCGGAGCAGCAGCGCCTGGAGGCCCATTTGCAGGCCTGCGGCCTGCCTGGGCGCTTGAGCGCCGCCCCGGGCGGCCCCTATACTGGCCGGGACATGGTGCGCATCATGATGAACGACAAGAAGAACCGCGACGGCGTCTTGCGCCTGGTGCTGCCGCGCCGCGCCGGAGAGGCCTTTGTGCATGAGGCCGCCGACCTGGCCGCCCTGGAAGGCTTTCTGGACACAGAGCTGGGGCGCGGCTGATGGACCCGGCAACTCTGGCCATTGGCGGCGCGGTGCTGGTGCTGCTGGTGCTGTCGGCATTCTTTTCCGGCTCGGAAACGGCGCTGACCGCGACCTCGCGGGCGCGCATGCACCAGCTTGAAAAGGACGGCAACAAGGCGGCGCGGCGCGTCAATGCGCTGATCCAGGACCGCGAAAGCCTGATCGGGTCGATCCTTCTGGGCAACAATCTGGTCAACATTCTCGCCTCGTCGCTGACCACGGCGCTGTTCCTGCGCCTGTTCGGGCATCTGGGCGTGGTGCTGGCGACCGTGGTGATGACGGCGCTGGTGCTGATTTTCGCTGAAGTGGCGCCCAAGACCTGGGCGATCAGCAATCCCGACCGCGCCGCCATGCTGGTGTCGCTGCCGATCA
>JALWUB010000440.1 GCA_026993275.1 Robiginitomaculum sp.
GCGCGCAGTGAAATCCGCAATCCGGACGGCACGCCGATCTTCGAGGCAGACGGCATCGAGGCGCCCAAGGGCTGGAGCCAGGTGGCCATTGACGTGCTGGCGCAAAAATATCTGCGCAAGGCGGGCGTGCCCTCGAAGACCGTGCCGGTCGAAGAGCCCGGCGTGCCCGCCTGGCTGCAGCGGCGCAAGCCGGCGAAAGGCGCCAAACGGGGCGCGGAAACCAGCATCCGCCAGGTCGTTGACCGCATGGCCGGTGCCTGGACCTATTGGGGCTGGACATACGGCTATTTTGATGCCGAAGAGGATGCCCGCGCCTTTTATGACGAATTGCGCTACATGCTGGTCAACCAGATGGCGGCACCCAATTCGCCGCAATGGTTCAACACCGGCCTGCACTGGGCCTATGGCCTCACCGGCCCGGCCCAGGGCCACTATTATGTGGACCAGAAAACCGGCAAGGCGCAGCGCTCGAAAAATGCCTATGAGCACCCCCAGCCCCATGCCTGTTTCATCCAGAGCCTGCGCGATGACCTGGTGGGCGAAGGCGGCATCATGGACTTGTGGGCGCGCGAAACCCGCCTGTTCAAGTTCGGCTCGGGCTCGGGCACCAATTTTTCCACCCTGCGCGGCGCTGGCGAGCCGCTTTCCGGCGGCGGCGTTTCCTCCGGCCTGATGAGCTTTCTGCGGGTTGGCGACCGTGCTGCGGGGGCGGTCAAGTCCGGCGGCACCACCCGGCGCGCCGCCAAGATGGTCATTGTCGATGCCGACCACCCGGACATCGAGGAATTCGTCAGCTGGAAACGCCATGAGGAAGCCAAGGTCGCGGCCCTGGTGACCGGCTCCAGGGTGCTGAAAAAACGCCTGCAGGCAGTGCTCAATGCCTGTATCCAGTGCTCTGGCCAGGACGATGACTGTTTCGACCCGGCCAAGAATCCGGCGCTGTTGAAGGCCATGCGCAAGGCGCGCCGCGATGGCGTGCCTGATGGCGCCATCGGGCAGACCGTGCAACTGGCCCGGCTTGGGGTGGACGAGCTGGATCTGCGCGAGTTTGACGCCGACTGGGATTCCGAGGCCTACCAGACCGTGTCCGGGCAAAATGCCAACAACAGCGTGCGCGTCACCGATGCCTTCATGCAGGCGGTGGCCGAAGATGCCCCCTGGGCGTTAACGCGGCGCACGGACGGCACGGTGTGCAAGACCATTTCCGCACGCGGCCTGTGGCGCCAGATCGCCACGGCTGGCTGGGCCTGCGCCGATCCCGGCGTGCAGTTTCACGACACCATCAATGCCTGGAACACCTGCGCCGACAGCGAGCCGATCCGCGGCTCCAACCCCTGTTCGGAATACATGTTTCTGGACGACACCGCCTGCAATCTGGCCTCGCTCAATCTGAAGACGTTTCTCGATGCCGATGGCGATTTCGACACCCGGCGCTTCGAGCACGCCTGCCGGTTGTGGACGCTGGTGCTGGAAATCTCGGTGGCGATGGCGCAATACCCGTCCAGGACCATTGCCGAGCGCTCGCACGAATACCGCACGCTGGGGCTGGGCTTTGCCAATCTGGGCGGTCTGCTGATGTCCTCCGGCATTGCCTATGATTCCGAAGCCGGGCGCGCCAGCGCCGGTGCCATTGCGGCGCTGATGACCGGCGCGGCCTACAAGGCTTCGGCAGAGATCGCCGCCACCATGGGGCCGTTTCCGGGTTATGAGAAAAACCGCGATTCCATGTTGCGGGTGATCGCCAACCATGCCCGCGCCGCGCAGGGGCTGAGCAGCCTTGACGCCTATGACGGGCTGGCCGTGGCGCCGATGGCGCTGGAGGCGCAGGCCTGCCCGTTCACGGCGCTTTCCGAGCGCGCCCGGGCCGTGTGGCAGGACGCCCTGGAGAGCGGCAAGCGCCATGGCTTTCGCAATGCCCAGGTCAGCGTCGTCGCCCCCACCGGCACCATTGGCCTGGTCATGGATTGCGACACCACCGGCATCGAGCCGGACTTTTCCCTGGTCAAGTTCAAGAAGCTGGCGGGCGGCGGCTATTTCAAGATCATCAACCGCTCGGTGCCCGATGCGCTGCGCGCGCTTGGCTATGACAGCACGCAGATTGACGAGATCTGCACCCATGCCACCGGCCATGGCGCGCTCGACGGCGCGCCGGGGCTGAACTGGGCGGCCTTGGAAGCCAAGGGGTTCACCGCGTTCGAGCGCGAAAAGATCGAGGCCGAGCTGAAAGACACCTTTGATCTGCGCTATGCCTTTACGCGCTGGAGCCTGGGCGACGGCTTTTGCCGCGACGTGCTGGGACTGACCCAGGAACAGCTCGACGATCCGGCCCTGGACCTGTTGCAGGCCATCGGCTTCACGCCCAGGGAGATCGAGGCCGCCAATGTCTATTGCTGCGGCGCCATGACCCTGGAAGGGGCGCCGCACTTGCGCGCCGAGCACTTGCCGGTGTTCGACTGCGCCACGCCATGCGGCCGCACCGGCACGCGCTTCTTGAGCGCCCGCTCGCACCTGCACATGATGGCGGCGGTGCAGCCCTTCATCTCCGGCGCGATTTCCAAGACCATCAACATGCCCGCCGATGCCAGCATTGACGACTGTGCCGACGCCTATCACGAGGCCTGGACGCTGGGGCTCAAGGCCGTGGCGCTCTATCGCGATGGCTCGAAACTGTCACAGCCGCTCAATGCAGCGCTGTTTTCGGAAGACGAACTGGAGGCGCTGGATGATGCCCTGGATGCGCCCGCCGCGGAAAAGGCGCGCATCGTTGCCGAGCGGGTGGTGGAGAAGGTCATCGAGCGGGTTGTCGAGGTGCCGGCCCGGCAACAGCGCCGCCGCCTGCCCGACCGCCGCAAGGGCTATATCCAGAAATCCACCGTCGGCGGCCACAAGGTCTATTTGCACACGGGCGAGTTCGAGGATGGCTCGCTGGGCGAGATTTTCCTCGACATGCACAAGGAAGGCGCGGCCTTTCGCAGCCTGATGAACAATTTTGCCATCGCCATTTCCATTGGCCTGCAATACGGGGTGCCGCTGGAAGAGTTCGTCGATGCCTATGTGTTTACCCGCTTCGAGCCCGCGGGCCCGGTCACGGGCAATGATTCCATCAAGCATGCCACCTCGATCCTGGACTATATTTTCCGCGAACTGGCGGTGTCCTATCTGGGCCGCGACGACCTTGCCCATGTGCACCCGGAGATCGACAATGACGGCCTGGGCAAGGGCGCGCGCACCGGCAAGGCAAGCGAACGGAGCGTCGTCACCACCTACATGTCCAAGGGCTTTGCGCGCGGGCATCTGCCGCAAAACGTGGTCATGCTCAGCCCCAAGGCACGCCAGGCGGGCGGCGAGGACGCCGAGGCGATGGCCCCCGCGCCTGAGAGTGTGACGGAGTCCCATAGCGCCAGCACACGCCCCGAAGGCTTCACGCCCGATGTGCGGCGCCAGTCCCGCGCCCGCGGCTATACCGGCGATGCCTGCCCGGAATGCGGCCACTTCACCCTGGTGCGCAACGGCACCTGCCTGAAATGCGATGTCTGCGGCGCCACCACCGGCTGTTCATAATATCCTTACCGCTTTATGCTCTCCTGCCCCTGCGGGGGAGAGAGAACGGGAACAGGACCATGGGCAAGACAAGCGCAGGTTTGGCGGTTTTGTGCCTGCTTGTTTCGGCGCAGGCGGCCAGCGCGCAAAACGCCAGCGAGATCGAGCGGGTACGCCACGGCAAGGGCAATTGCCCCCATTGCAACCTTTTTCAGGCCGACTTTGCCTATATGGACAAGCCCGGCGCCAATCTCACCGGCGCGCGCCTGCGCCAGGCCGATCTCAGCCTCGTGACCATGAACCACGCCAATTTTTCCGGTGCGAACCTCTCGATTGCCAACATGTTTGGCGGCCGCTTTACACGCGCCAGTTTCAAGCACGCCAATCTGCGCCGTGCCAATCTTGTCGGCGCCTATGCGGGCTATGCCGACTTTACCGGTGCCGACCTGACCGGCGCCTGCCTGTCCGGCGCCAATCTTGTTGGCGCGCGCATCAGCCAGCGGCAACTGAACAGCGCCTGCGGCGATGACACCACCATCCTGCCCAACGGCCTGAGCATTCCGTATTGCCGTTAAGCAGGCCCTGGGCTCTATGGCTTCCATCCATTCTGTGCTGACAGGTTGATACACTTTGAAGCCTGCCCTTCATTGCCGTTGCTGGCATCATGCACGTGTCTGTCAAATTTCAATTCCATGAACTCAACAGGGCCTGATCCCATGGCTTTTATGAGGCTGCATGCGATCGGAATTGCCATGAAAAGGTGTCCCTGAAAGCGCGGCAGATTTTTGCCTGGACTAAATGAAAAGGGGTTGAAAACGCCGTATGATCTGCACCCATATCGATTGTGCAAGGCCTTAATCTTTTACGTTGGCTGGATGTATATGATATGAATTCCCGTTCTGGCAGCATGAATACATAATTATTTCGCAAACAAAGCGGGCAAGACGGGCGACCCTTTTGCCAAGGCTGTTCGTTTGCTTGCACAATGGCAGGGCCGCGCAAATGGCAGCAAACGGGCAGAAGCCAACGTCTTGAAATAATGGCGCGCCGGGGAAGATTCGAACTCCCGACCCCCAGATTCGTAGTCTGGTGCTCTATCCAGCTGAGCTACCGGCGCGCATTCACGCCGTGCAAGCATTGGCGTGAAGGCGCGCAAGCTAGCGCCGCCGCCCGGCAATGGCAAGCGCTGCATGCGGCAAAACTGCAGACGCTGTTAATGGATCGCGCGCACTGATGCCGAGCTTGAAGCAATGGGTTTGGTTGTGCAAACTGGTGTCAATATGCTTGTGTATGGCATTGACCTGTCCTTTAAAATTGCAGTTTGGGAAGAATGGTTTGGTCTGGACTTCAGAAAAATTCATTGTTCCGGCAGCGATTGTTCTGATCCTTTCCGGATGTGTGACGGTGGATTCCCGCGATCGTCAGGTTTGGATGACGCCATCACTCAGGAAAAACCGCCTTGATGCTGGAGCGCCAATTCTTTCTGTAAGCGCCGAGCGTATTTTGGGCCTTGTCCCCATTTACTCCTCAAGCAGTGAATATTCCGGCTCGAGACCATTACGTCACAAGCCAGACTATTTGCTGGCGAATGGCGGGAATGACGACATCAGCATGATTATCAAAATGTCAAAACCAAGTCATTTGCCGCCACCCGGCGTCTTGTCAGAAACAAACGCATATATAAGCCGCATGACTGATTCCCTAAGAGGGCAGATAAGGCGCACTTGGAACAACAGGATGCAGAGGAAAATTGAATTTAGATTATATATAACGCATAAGAAATACGCCGTATCACGAAGAATATATCGTTTGCTGCTTGGCAATAAATTTTATCTCGAGTTTTATATGAGTGGAAAATATGGCTTTAACAAAGAATTGATTACAAGCATGTTGTCGCATGAAGCATACCATATCATGGCTGGCGATTTGGGCATTCATAAATCATACAGTGGCAAAAACAAGAATCTGACAAAAATGCAAAAACATATATTGTCTGAAACAGCGGCAGAATTGTTTGGGCCATGTGTTGCCTTGCGCACAACAGGTGTTTTGCATAGGGATTTATATGGTCCTCCTGATGTCCGTATGCTGGATCATCGACGTGGCACGCTCAGTGATGCCCAAATGCGTCTTTTCTTGGAACCAGGCAACAAGACTGCAGGAAAGGAGAGCGCTTACCTTGTATCCGAAGCCTTGTTCTTTACCTTGTGGGCGGATATTGCTGGTCAAGACACAGAAATCAAGCTTGGCACGCATGCAGCAGACAGATTGCTCGGCATTTGTGATCAGCACCTTGCCGATCCACAAGACCTTTGGCCCGTGTTATGGAAGCTGGCTCATGATGGCGCCGGTGCACCAGAGTTTCCACCGGGCAAACTTTATGTTTCACCAGCTGAGAATGCTGATGGGCTGTAAAAACCTTGCTTTGGTCGGGTCCCGGGGCTGGAGAGGAGGAGTGTGCAGGAAATTTAGGGCCTTTTCAAATCATGCCCGTGGTGCATTTTCAATTTGCCAGGCTTGCCCAGGCAAAGGGTCTGGCAGGCCTTTTTCGGAAACGAAAGCCTGAAGCGGCAGGGCTGAAATCCGCAGTGCCATATGGGTTTGACAGGAAGCGCAGATCTGACGGCGCAAGCGCTCCTTGATGCGGGATGGCGCTGTTCTTCATGGCACGGCCTTTGCTGACATCTTGCACTTTCCTGTCAAACAGAATTGAATGGGATTAATGGATCCTGACCCTAGGCGGCAGCCATTATCGCCTCTATCTTGGCACCAGGAAGATGGCCGGAGAGCCATCACGGTTAACCACAGGAAGCACATGCCCCGTTCCATTGTTCTTTCCGTTGACGCCATGGGCGGGGACCACGCCCCGGACATTATCGTTGACGGTGTGCAGGCCCTCGCCAAAACTGCCGGTGACGGCACGTTGAAAGTGCTGCTGCATGGCGATGCCGCCCTGATCGAGCCCTTGCTGGCACGCAACACGGAGGCCGCGCGGCTGTGCGAACTGCGCCACAGCGACACCCATGTGGCGATGACCGACAAGCCCAGCCAGGCCATTCGCAAGGCGCGCGGCTCGAGCATGTGGAATGCGGTCGAGGCGGTCAAGACCGGCGAGGCCCATGCCTGCATCTCCGCGGGCAATACCGGGGCGCTGATGGTGCTGTCCAAGGTGCTGCTGCGCATGGCCCGCAATGCCCACCGCCCGGCCATTGCGGCCAGCTGGCCAACCCTGAAGGGCGCGTCTGTGGTGCTGGACATTGGCGCCAATGTCGAATGCACCCCGTCGCAACTGGTCGAGTTCGCGATCATGGGCGAGGCCTTCTACCGGGCCATTCATGGCGCCGAGCGGCCCACTGTCGGGCTGCTCAATATCGGCTCGGAAGACCTGAAGGGCAATGATGTGGTGCGCACCGCCGATGCCTTGCTGCGCAATGCCCATCTCGACATGGCCTATCAGGGCTTCGTCGAAGGCGATGACATTTCCATGGGCAAGGTCGACGTGGTGGTGACCGACGGCTTCACCGGCAATGTGGCGCTGAAGACGGCCGAAGGCACGGCGCGGCTGGCAACGGCATTCTTGCGCCAGAGCCTGCGCGAATCGCCGGTGTCCATGGCGGGCGCGCTCCTGTGCCAGGGCGCCTTCCGCCGCCTGCGGGCGCGCATGGACCCGCGCAAGTTCAATGGCGGCGTGTTTCTGGGGCTGGGCGGCGTGGTCGTCAAAAGCCATGGCGGCACTGACGGCACCGGTTTTGCCAACGCCCTGAACGTGGCGCTTGACATGGCGCGCTCCGGCTATGCCCGGCAGATTGCTGCCAATCTTGAAAAACTGGCCGCCTCCCTGGATGCGGCCGGCAGCGAAAGTCTTGCCTCATGAGCCGTTTTCGATCTGTGGTTGCCGGCGTTGGCTCCTATTTGCCCAAAAAGGTCATGACCAATGACGACATGGCCAAAATCGTCGATACGTCGGATGAGTGGATTCGCCAGCGCACCGGCATCAGGCGCCGCCATATTGCCGCGGACAGTGAAACCACCGCCAGCATGGGCGCCGAAGCGGCGCGCCGCGCGCTCAAGGCCGCAGGTCTGGAGGCGGGCGATATTGACCTGATCGTGCTGGCGACAACGACACCGGATCTGACCTTTCCGGCCAGCGCCACCATCATCCAGTCGAAAATCGGCATGGTGCGCGGGTTCGCCTTTGACGTGAACGCGGTGTGCTCCGGCTTTCTCTATGCCCTGGCGACGGCCGACAGCTTTATTGTCCGCGGCCAGGCGCGCAACGCGCTGGTGATCGGGTCGGAAACCTTTTCGCGCATTCTGGACTGGTCCGACCGCACCACCTGCGTGCTGTTTGGCGACGGCGCCGGGGCGGTGGTTCTGCGCGGCGAGCCGGGCGCGCCGGGCATGGGCGAGCGCGGCGTGGTGCACAGCCATCTGCGTTCTGACGGGCGCTTTTGCGACCTGCTCTATGTCGATGGCGGCCCCTCGACAACCAAGACCGTCGGCCATTTGCGCATGACCGGCAACCAGGTCTTCCGCCATGCCATCACCAACATTTCCAGCGCCATTGCCCGGGTGCTTGATGATGCCGCGCTGACGGTCATGGATGTGGACTGGTTTGTGCCGCACCAGGCCAATCAGCGCATTCTGGAGGGCGTCTCCAAGCGCCTGGGGATTCCCGAGGAGCGGGTCATCAGCACCGTGGCCGAGCATGGCAACACCTCTGCCGCCTCCATTCCGCTGGCCCTGGATGCCGCCATCACGGATGGCCGGATCAAGCGCGGCGACCTGGTGCTGATGGAGGCACTGGGCGGCGGGTTTGCCTGGGGCGCGGCGCTGGTGCGGATGTAGGGGCAAGCCCATATTCAGGGCTTTTCATTGCCTTTCATTGTGTTCCGTTTGGGGCAATTCTTCCAACGCTCTGTATTGACGGCGTTTCCTTTGCCTTTTAGCTTGGGGGCCTGAAAAGACAGGAGGGGAGAGGCCAGCCCTATGAGTGATACGACATTGACGCGCATGGATATTGCCAACGCCATCGTCCGCGAAGTGGGCTTGTCGCGGCAGGACTCGGCAGGGTTTGTGGACACGATTCTGGACAAGATGGCTGATGCCCTGGTGGCGGGCGAGAGCGTCAAGCTGTCCTCCTTTGGCGCCTTTCATGTGCGCGACAAGAACGAGCGCATCGGCCGCAATCCCAAAACCGGCCAGGAGGTGCCGATCTCGGCCCGCCGGGTTGTCGTGTTCAAGGCGTCCCAGGTTCTCAAGGACCGGGTGAACGCCAAAAACGAAGCGTCATAGGAGCACAAGCTGGTCAACAAGGGCCCAAACGCATATCGCAGCATCAGTGAAGCCGCGCAGGAAGTGGGCGTGCCTGCGCATGTGCTGCGCTTTTGGGAAAGCCGCTTTTCGCAGGTGCGGCCAATGAAAAAGGGCGGCGGGCGGCGCTATTACCGGCCCGAGGACATTGCCCTGCTGCGGGGCATCCGCGCCCGGCTTTATGATGACGGGCTGTCGATCAAGGACGTGCAGGCGCAAATCCGCACGCAAGGCGTGGCCAGCATCGCCGTTGCGCCGCCGGGGGGGCAGGCCAGAGCCAGGCCCCGCAGCGCCCCGCCACCTGCTGAACCCGTTGAAGACAGCGATGCGGTGCTGGCGCAGCAGGATGATACCCGCGAGCGGCTGGGCAGTGCACTGGAGTCCTTGCTCGCGGCCCGGGAAAAGCTGAACAAGGCATTGCAATAACAGGCCCGGGCATTGCGCCGCGCCGGGGCGCATTCTATAAGATGCGCCTTCCGCAATGCGGGGTGTCGGAGCGTGGCGCAGTCCGGTTAGCGCACCGGTCTGGGGGACCGGGGGTCGTAGGTTCAAATCCTATCGCTCCGACCATTCCGCCCCGTCTTTAGCCGTCAAGGCGTTTTTTGGTCCTGATATTATAAAATCGCGACAGTGGGTTGACGGTGATGATGCCGTCACCTTCCAGGTCGCCATGCGCCGCGTCCATGATGGCCTCGACAATCCGGCTGGTCTGGTCCTGTGGCACGATAACCCGCACGCAGGTGTATTGCTGCATCCAGCCGCGCCGGAAAAAATTCTTGCGCTTGCCATATCCCCTGATCTGGAAAATGCTGATACCGGGCACATTGGCCTCCTGCAGCGCCCGGCGCACGGCCTTGACGGCCAGGACATCAATCGTTGCGGTGATTTCGTCATATTTCATTAGGCGTCTCCCGGAATGTCATGCGGTAAAAGGCGCGCGTCAGCCAATGGTGACCAGGCCATTGCTGCGAAAGGCATAGGGCGGCAGATCGAGGTTGCGCGGGGCCGGGCCGCGGCGGACCCGCCCCGCCGTGTCGTAAATGGAGCCGTGGCAGGGGCAGAACCAGCCATGCCACGGGCCGCGATTCTGGGGGTTGCGCTGACCCAGGGGCACACAGCCCAGATGGGTGCAAATGCCAATGACAATCAGCCACTCCTTGCGCTGCACCCGTTCATCGTCTGTGGCCGGGTCGATCAGCCCGGGGTCATGGTCATCTGCCTCTGCTTCGGCGATTTCCTTCGCCGTGCGGCGGCAGATGAACACCGGTTTGCCATTCCACTTCACCGTGATGCGCTGGCCGATATCCATGCCATCCAGGTCCACCTCGATCTTGCTCATGGCGAGAACGTCAGCGGACGGATTCATCTGGTCAATCAGTGGCCAGGCGGCAAAAGCGGCCCCGGTTGCCGCCACCGTGCCGGTGGCGATCAGCAGGAAATCCCGCCGCCCGGGGCCAGCTTCAGGTCCGGGCATTACTTTTGGTGGCCAAACTGCGCGCGCAGATAGGCCAGCACGTTGCGAATGTCCGCATCCGTCAGCTCCGGATTGCCGCCCTTGGCCGGCATGGGCATGGCGGCGCCAGGGCTTTCAAAGCCTTCGGTAATGTGCTGGATCAACACCGAATCGTCTTGCGATAATGGCCCCGAGGCCTTGGTGAAGTCCGGCGTGCCGGGGATCTCGCCCTTGCCATTCTGGCCATGGCAGAACACACAGGTGCCGTCATAAACGGCCTTGCCCTTGGCGGCGTCACCGGTTTCGGCGGCCATGGCCCCCTGGGCCAGCAGGGCCGCGCCTGCGGCCAGCAAGACAAGGCGCGGGCCGTATTGAAAGACTGTTTTCATGAGAATCTCCTTGGGGTGGGTTATTTGTTGTTGCTGGCCTTGAGGAATGCCTTGATATCGCGTTCGTCAAAGCCGGTGAGATTGGCCCGCACCCGCATGTGCGCCACCGAAACATCCCATTCCTCGTCGGTCAGTTCCTTGGGCGAGCGCAAATTGTGACAGCGGCCGCAATTGTTTTTCCAGGCCTTGGCGCCACGGACCACCTGCATGGGGTCGGGTGTCTTGGCCTTGGCGTCCGGACCGGCCAGGGCGGGCGCTGCGGTGAGCAGCAGGGCCGCGGCCAGGGCCGTTCCAATCCAGATCGGGGCTGGGGTATGACGTGTCATTGGTCTGATCCTTTCATTTCACTCAGAAGCCGTAGGCAATCTGGAATTGGTAGAGGGTTTCACTGTCCACGCCGGGCACCTTGAAATCACGCCATTCAACGCCGGTCTTGGTGACCACGGTCGGGGCAAGCCAGTAGTTCAGGCCGATGTTGAAGCGATCCTGGGCGTTTTCCTCTTCCAGTTCGTCATGGCCGGAAATGCGAAATTCGCCATAACGCAGCACCGGCTCCAGATTGTGCAGGAAGGCCGAATCGCCGACCCCGGAGAGGCGGTAGGACACTTGTCCATACCAGGCTTTCATGCCCAGGCGGGGCAGGAAGGTGCCGGCAGGGTCTTCCGCTGTCGGGGTGAAGAAGGCGGCGCGGTGCGCGTCCAGATATTCAAAGCGCACATCAAACGGCCCCCTGGTGTAGGCCGCATCGGCGCCCCACAGGGTAAAACGGGCGGTCTCGGGAAGGCCGCCGGACGGCAGGGCTGCGGCAAGGGTGACGGGTGCGTCTTCATGGCCTGCCGGTTCCTGATAGCCGCTGACCTTGGCAGTCAGGAAGGAGCCGCCAAACTCGATCCAGGGCACTGGCAAAAAGCCCAGCCGTCCGCCAACGGACTTGTTCTTGTTGTCGTCGCTGCCGGAAGCCTCCAGCTTGACACCGCCTTCAAAGGTGGTTTGCGGGCCATTGCCCACAGCCAGCGCATAGGTGAAACGGGACTGGCCGGCTGGCAGGGCGCCGCGCAATTGCACGCCGGTGTCGCCGCCTGGCTGCACCCCGTCATGACCAAAACCGGCCGGCATGCTGATGGACTTGTTGATCCAGCTTGGGTGCAGGCGTTCCTTGAACTGGCCAATGGGGCTGATGTACTTGCCAACCACCAGGG
>JALWUB010000441.1 GCA_026993275.1 Robiginitomaculum sp.
CCTCCATGGTTGCCTTGTCGGTCTCGATCTCGGCAATCACGTCACCGGCATGGATTTCATCGCCTTCCTTCACCAGCCATTTGGCAAGCGTGCCCTCCTCCATGGTGGGCGAAAGCGCGGGCATGAGAATGGGGGTTGGCATGGTTTGCTCTTCCGTATTGTCTGACCTGATGGCGCTGGCTTACTGGCTCTCGTTTTGCAGGCGCTGGCGCAGGGCATCGACCCTGGCCTTGTGCGCATCAATCTCGCGCTGGGCCTCGGCAATGGCCTCCTGGCCGCCGGTAAAGATGACTTCACGCAAGGTGCGCAAATCCCGCCTGGCTTCCTGTTCCACACAATCGGCATAGGTCTGCTGCGCCGCCAGATAGGTCTTGAACGCGGCGGCAACGGCTTCGTATTCCTCAGCGGTGTCTGCCTTGATCCTGGGCGCATCGGGGGCTTTGCACTCGGTGATCTTGTAGTGCATTTTGGGCTTGATCTTCTGGCTGCTGAGCTTGCCTGCATGAGCCTGGACTGGCGCCAGCAAGAGCGCAAATGCCGCCAGACCCGCCAGAATGGACAGTTTGGTTTTCATCACAAGTCTCCAGGCGCCAGCACGTCAGTCAGCAAGTCGCTGGCGGCGGGCTCAGGGCTTTCGCGGGCAAAGTCCGCCGCATCATTGACAATGGCGCGAACCTCATTGCCAATCGCCTTCAAAGCCGCTTCATCGGCCCAGCCCTCGGCCAGAAGGCGCTCCTTGACATGGTCAATCGGGTCATGGTGCTGGCGCACCTCATTGACCTCGTCACGGCTGCGGTATTTGGCCGGATCCGACATGGAATGGCCGCGATAGCGGTAGGTTTTCATTTCCAGAATGATCGGCCCCTTGCCGGAACGGGCATGCCTGACCGCTGCACGCCCGGCATCGCGCACCGCCAGAACGTCCATGCCATCCACCTCTTCGCCGGGAATGCCGAAACTGGCGCCGCGCCGATACAAATGCGTCTCGGAAGATGCCCGTTTCAGCGATGTGCCCATGGCATACTGGTTGTTTTCGATGACATAGACCACGGGCAAATGCCACAGCTTGGCCATGTTGAAACTTTCATAGACCTGGCCCTGATTGGCGGCACCATCGCCAAAGAAGGTCACGCTGACATGGCCATCACCGCGGTACTGGTCGGCAAAGGCCAGCCCGGTGCCGATCGGCACCTGGGCGCCGACAATGCCATGCCCGCCATAAAAATTGCGCTCAACGGAAAACATGTGCATGGATCCGCCCTTGCCATGGGAATAACCATCGGCCCGGCCGGTCAGTTCGGCCATGACCCGGGCCGGTTCCATGCCCAGCGCCAGCATGTGGCCGTGATCGCGATAGCCGGTAATCATCTGGTCGCCATCCTTGATGGCAGCCTTCATGCCGGTGACCACGGCTTCCTGGCCGATATAGAGATGGCAGAAGCCGGCAATCAGGCCCATGCCGTAAAGCTGGCCGGCCTTTTCCTCGAAACGCCGGATCAGCAGCATTTGCCGGTAATAGGCCAGCAGCTCTGCCTTGGTGGCCTTGCGGGGCGCGTCGGGTTTCGCCTTGGTGGTCTTGCTCGGAGATTTTGCCATTATTTCACACGTGAAGCAGTTGTCATGTGCCATGTATCTAAACCACGGCAGCGCCTGCGTCTACATGATTGTTTACGCCGGAATCAGATAAAAGGCGCCTGGACTTGCGCGCCACTAACAGGGTCAGCTTGCCGTTTTGAGCAAAGACTCCCCGGTATCGTGTTCCTGTTTTTTCCGTGCAATGGTTTCCAGCGTGCCAAAAATCTGGGCCGGCTGGATGGGTTTGTTGATATGGCCATCCATGCCGGCGGCCTCGGTCTCTTCATGGTGTTCGCTCAAGGCATTGGCAGTCACCGCATAGATCGGCACGGTGCCGAACGGCGCAGGCAGTTTGCGGATTTCCCTGGTCGCGGCAATGCCATCCAGAACCGGCATCTGCAAATCCATCAGGATCACGTCAAACTCGGTTTTGGCGGCAAGTTCGAGGGCCTGCATGCCGTCCTCAACGCATGTGACATGATGATTGCCCGCCTCCAGCACCTTGCGGATCAAGAAACGGTTGTGGGGATTGTCTTCGGCCACCAGAATGTTCAGCGGCAGGCAATAGAGGCCGTTTTCACCACTTTCATCGCCCTGCGCCTCGTCTTCCGGCGCCATTTCGGCCGCGCGCAGGGGGATGCGGACCCAGAAGGTGCTGCCCTGGTCCAGAACCGTGTCCACGCCGATCTCGCCGCCCATGGCTTCGGCGAGGGTCTTGCAAATCGCCAGCCCCAGGCCTGTGCCGCCAAATTTGCGCGTGATCGAATTGTCGGCCTGGCTGAAGCGTTCAAAAATATGCTCCAGTGCCTGGGGCTCGATGCCGGGTCCCGTATCCGATACCATCAGCATCAAGTGTGGCTGGTCATCCCGCGCAATGCGCGCGAGCTTGAGCAGGATTCTGCCTTTTTCCGTGAACTTGATGGCATTGGATACGAGATTGTCGATAATCTGCCGCAGACGGGTCGGATCGCCCATGATCGCGGCGGGCAGCCTATCATCAACCTGACAGCGCAGATCAATCCCCTTGGCTTCGGCAGGGGGGCGGAAGGGCTCAAGCGAGCTGCGCGCGAACGACTCGAGCTCGATCGGTATGCTTTCCAGCGTAAAGGCGCCCTGCTCGTATTTGCTGTAATCGAGAATGTCGTCGATAACGACCATGAGAGAATCCGCAGATGTCCTTGCAATATCTGCATATTCCCTTTGTTCTTCATTCAGATCCGTCTGCTCCATCAGATACAGCATGCCGAGGATGGAATTCATCGGCGTGCGAATTTCGTGGCTCATGGTGGCCAGAAAATTGGACTTGGCCTCGGCCGCAAGGGTGGCTGCCTCGCTGGCTGCGCGCGCCTCCTTGGCCAGACGGTTTGAACGCTCAACCTCGTCGCTGAGACGGATCTGTTTCTGTTTCAGCCGGATGATGAGCGCCAGTGTATTGGCATAGGTTTTCAGAAAAGCCTCGTGCTCAGGGCACCGTTCGGCGCCATGGGGCAGATAGACGACCAGGACGCCAACCAGTTCCTCCCCATAGAGCAGGGGCACATTGTAATGGCCATGCGGCTCCATTCCGTCATGCTGGACATCGTGCCGCTCATCGATACATCCGGCAAATTGCAATGCTCTCTTTTGCGCGGCGCGGCCACACAGGCAATGGCCGAATGCCACCTTGGCGCACAGGCCCTGCAGAGGACCAAGATTCTGGCCAGCCTCGAGGCGCAGAACCTGCATCTCTTCATCGGCCAGAAAAATCCCGCCCTTGCTTTCCAGTGTCAGCCATGACACCTGCATCAGCCGCTTCAGGGACTTGTCCAGCGCCTCGGCCAGGCTCGGCGCCTCGCAGGCAATGGCATAAAGATCGCTCAGACAGGCGGCATTCTCGGCCTCGTCCTTGCGCCGGTTCTTTTCGGCAACAATGGCGCTGATATCGGTGCGCACGGAGACATAGCCGGTAATGACCCCCTGCTCGTCCTTGATCGGCGCAATGCTGGTGTCCACCCAATAGGTCTTGCCATCCTTGGTGCGGTTGCGGATCGTCCCCCGCCAGGGCTTGCCAGAGCGTATCCGGTTCCAGAGGGCAGCAAAGAACTCCGGTGGATGCAGGCCTGAATTGAGCAGGGAATGATTTTGCCCGATCAGTTCTTCACGGGCATAACCGGACAGGCGGACAAAATTGTCATTGACATAGGTGATCGTGCCGTCGGCATCCGTCACCGCAATAATGGAGTGCGCGTCCGCTGCATCGTGCACCGCCCGCTCCAAGGAGCAATCGGCCTTACGAGTCCCCTGATCTTCTCTCACAGCACATTCCTTTTCGTCCTCAGCTGTAAATTTACGCGTATTGCGTGTAATAAACCTTACGGGCAACTGGTTTCCCGCAGGTAAAGATGCCTGCTCGGGAAGAAAGGAAATGGCTGTGAGAGTCTGATCAGACGTCGTCGATGATGGCTTTCATCATGTCGCGCACTTTCATGGCCGTCTCCGCCAGCTCTGCATTGTCAATGGCTTGCATGGAGGCGACCGGGTCAACACCGGCCACATCGACCTGGCCGTTGTCCAGCTCCTGCACAATGACATTGCATGGCAGCATGACGCCGATCTTGCTTTCCACCGACAGGGCGTGATGCGCCATCTTGGGGTTGCAGGCGCCAAGGATGAGATATGGCCGCATTTCCGCGCCGATCTTCTTCTTCAGCGTGGCCGCCACATCGATTTCGGTCAGAACGCCAAAACCGTGGGCTGTAATGGCCTTGCGGGCGCGGCTGACGGCATCATCAAAGGGCACGTCCAGGGTCTTGGAAAAATAATAGCTCATGTTTGTTCTCCGGATCAGATTGGCGTGGTATAAAGATATACGCGCCTTATATAGGCATCACTCACGCCAACACCAGAGAAAAGCCGCAATTCCGGAACAGCCGCGATGATTCTGATCGACAAGTTGAAAGCTCAACAGCAAGGCGAGCAAAGCTATTTTCGAGCAGCGCTCCTGAAAGAGGATATTGCGCGGCTGGAAAAATTGCTGGCGCTGGCAGACGCCTGCGCAACGCCCGCAGAGTTTGAAAAGGACGGGCTTTATATCGGCTGGACCCAGGGGGATTTGCGCACTGCAGAACTGAAGGAAGCGCTCTTGCCGCTCATGGCTGCGATCTTTGCATATGTGAAGGGCAAGCAGGATGCGGCTGTGGAACAGGACATTCTGGACAAATGGGCGGCCTTCAATGCCCTGCGGATGAAGACTCTGGTGCACTGTCTTTAGCCAGCGCATCAAAGCGCATCAGGTCTTTGGCGAGGGCTTCAAAGTCCGCCAGCTTCACCATGTTGGGGCCGTCGGATGGCGCATGGTCCGGGTCCGGATGCGTTTCGATGAAAACGGCGGCAACCCCCACCGCCACGGCGGCGCGCGCAAGGACCGGCACAAACTCCCTTTGCCCGCCAGTGGCACCGCCAAGACCGCCTGGCTGCTGCACGGAATGCGTGGCATCGAACACCACGGGCGCGCCCGTGGCGGCCAGGATGGGCAATGCCCGCATGTCGCTGACCAGAGTGTTATAGCCAAAGCTGGCGCCGCGTTCGGTCACCATGACATCGGCATTGCCGGCCTGACGGACCTTTTCAACGGCATGAACCATGTCCCATGGCGCCATGAATTGCCCCTTCTTGATGTTGACGGCCCGGCCCGTGCGCGCCGCAGCCAGCAACAGATCTGTCTGCCGGCACAAGAACGCCGGGATTTGCAGCACATCAACGACTTCGGCCACGGCGGCACACTGATCGGGCCAATGCACATCCGTAAGAACCGGCAACCCCAGGCTTTCGCGAATTTCGGCCAGCACTGGGAGCGCCGCCTTCATGCCGATGCCGCGTCCGGCACTGGCGCTGGTGCGGTTGGCCTTGTCAAACGATGTCTTGAAAATCAGTCTGGCGCCCAGGCGGCCGGAAATCTCCTTCAGCACACCGGCCACCTCCAGCGCGTGCTGACGGCTTTCCAGGGCGCATGGTCCGGCGATGAACACCAGCGGCAAGGCATTGCCGAGAGACAATGGCGGCTGTGCCGGCGGCTTGAGGACGAGCGTATGCCCTGACATGACATTGCACCTGTGACGTGAATTCCGGCTGGTCCGATTGCTCTTGATAGCAAGAATAAACAAAAGTTTACGAAAGTCCTTTCCTTTTTGCAGAAAATGATTACAATCACCGCGAGATGGGATGCGGGTCAGGCAGAGGGTTGATCTGACGCTTCACCCAGGCGGGGGACGGCGCGAATGCGGCCTCGGGCATTTACCGTGGCGTGACTTGGGGGGTATCCCGTGGATTTTTGTAAAGCCTATGACCCTGAAACGATTTTGGGGCGCAAGGAGCAAGACGTTGACCTGGTTTCTCTTGGCGCGCAGCTTGCTGGCAAGCGGGTTCTCATCACTGGCGCGGGAGGAACCATAGGCACGGCCCTGTCCCGCGCGGTTGCGGCATCGGCTCCGGCCTCCTTGATCGCTTTCGATCACGATGAATTTGGCCTCTATACCTTGCGCGGCATGCTGGATGAACTGCAGCCCAGCCTCAACCGCCGGATGATTCTCGGCGATGTGCGCGACAGGGCGCGGCTGCGCCAGGTTTTCAGGCAGGAACAGCCGGAAATTGTTTTTCATGTGGCAGCCCTCAAGCATGTCGGCATGGTTGAGGAAAACCCGTCCGAAGGCGCCGCAACCAACATCCTGGGCACGCGCAACACCTCTGATGCCGCCTGTGAATATGGCTCCCGGGCGTTGGTGCTGATTTCCACGGACAAGGCCGTGCGGCCGCACAACATGATGGGCGCAACCAAAAAAATCGCTGAGGAATTGTGCCGGGCCCGGGATATGGAGACCGGTCACTCAACCCGCCATATCGCCGTGCGTTTTGGCAATGTCTTTGGCTCTTCCGGCTCCGTCGTGCCGCTCTTCGCCCATCAGATCAAACGGCGGCTGCCGGTGACGGTCACGCACCCGGATGTAACGCGCTACTTCATGACAGAGCGCGAAGCGGTCTCTTTGGTGCTTGAGGCTCTGCAGATCGGGCTGGAGGATGAGAACAGCCGCGGCGGCCTGTTTCTTCATGACATGGGCCCGGGGGTGCGAATCGCCGATATCGCCCGCCGGATGATCAAGGCGCATGGCCTGCGTCCCAATGTGGACATTCCCATCGTCATCACCAAATTGCGTGCTGGCGAAAAAATCTCCGAATCCTTGCTGGCGCCTGGTGAAACCAGCGAAGCCACCCGCTCTGACCAGGTGGTTCTGGCCAGGGGCAAGATTGACAGCAACCAGATTGCCCAGACCCTGAGCGGCCTCGAGGCCGCCTGCCGTCTGAGTGATGAAAACGCCGTGCGCCGGATGATGAACAGTTACATTCACGCCATTGCCGAACCCCCGGCGACACTGAAACCCGATGCACCCGGTCAAAAGCCTGTTCACACGGCCAGCCCGGCCGAGAGCGCCGTGACCTGAGAGCTGGCGATCTTCAGCTGAGCATGAATTCCCAGATTTCGTCGGAATAATAGAACAGACGCCGTTCGCGCGGCAGGCCGATGACATCCGGGTCCTTGCGCAACCGTTCCATGGCCCTGAGCCGGTCTGAAAACGCCTTTTCCGTCAGTTTGATGACCTTGCGCGGGATTTGCGCCTGCAACAGGATTGCCGTGGATTGCTGCAGAATGTCCTTGGAGCCTGCCAGATATTGCCCCTCCAGAGCTGCCTTGCAGGAAATCATGTCATGGGCGTCCTGAAAGCGCGAGACCCGCCTGTAGTGATCCAGAGTGTTGACAACAAAATCCAGTTCTTCCCGCAAGGCCGGATGTTGGAGATAGAGGGCCTTGGCTTCGCTGATCTTTTCTTCGATTTCCGCCTTCAGCTCCTCATCCTTTTCAATCACGAAGATCAGGTCAATATCCGAGCCGCGCACCAGCTTGCCCGTGCTTCGTTCCGGCCGTGGGACCAGGTGCGCCATATTGCGGCAGACATCTCCGGCGATCAAAACACCGGTGCGGTTCAGAATGTCAGCACTCAGGGCCTCCGACACGGCCTGGCGGGCAATCTGGCGTTTTTGCTCTGAAATGCGCACATGCTCCTGGCGGGCACGCTCCGCATCATCAAGCGCCTGTTCAAAATTCCCCAGGGTTGAAACCCGGTTGTATGTCAGAAAATCCCGCAGGATTGAGGGGCTGAGCCGCGCCAGGCCCTCGATTTTTTCGTCAATGCGCAAGTAATACCGCGCAAAAGGCGTGGTGTAGATGGCCGCACTGTTGTGGCAGGTCCGCCAGATGTCAAAATACCTGTTGTCCAGCTTTTCTGCAATTTCAACGCCGGACACAGAGCTTTTGCCGTCCAGGATTTGCAGAATCTGCGCTTCCATATCCTTGTCCAGCATGGCGGTGCTCCGTCAAAATGGTGGGCCTGGGTCACAACCCAAGACAGTGTTTCCACTCAATTACGGCAATTTAAGTCGTGCTGAAAGCAATTTTGGCGTAAACGGAAAAGCATATGCCCACCATAATGGAACACGTTCATGCTTGATCGCCTGATTGCCGCCTTGATTTTGGGGCTCGGTCTTGGTCTTGGCGCCATGTCCCCTGCCGCTGGCGCCGAAGACCTGTTGCGCCTTGTCGGCTTTGGCGGCGTGTGCGCCGATTGCGACCTGTCCGGCAAGGACTTGTCCGGTGTCGCCATGCACGGCGCCAGTTTCCCGCGCGCCGATTTTACCAGCGCCAATCTTTCGGGCGCCAAGATCAGCGGCACAAACTTTGGCCGTGCCATCTTCAAACGCGCCGATTTGAGCAATGCCACGCTCATGGGCTCCAACATGGCCCGTTGCGATCTGACCGGTGCCAAGCTCGACAATATCGAATCCCGGGGCAGCAATCTGGCCTATGCCATACTCAATGGCGTTGAGGGCGAAGGCGCCGAGTTCGTGGGCTCGAACCTGAGCCGCGCGCGCCTGACCGGCGCCAAATTGCCCCATGCGGTGCTCGATCACAGCAATTTCAGCTATGCCGATCTTTCCGGCACGGAAATGCCCGGCGCCAGCCTGCGCGGCGCCAGACTGTTCCGGGTCCAGCTTGATGGCGCTTTGCTCAGGGATGCAGATTTCACCAGGGCCGACCTGACCGGGGCCGAGTTCGGCCGCGCCAACATTGCCGGGGCCGTGTTCAACCAGGCCATCCTCTCGGGCGCCAATCTGTCAAAGGTCAAGGGCCTGGCGCCAGAACAACTGGCAAAGGCGTGCGGCGATGGCGCCACCGCCCTGCCCCGCGGCGTGGCCGTGCAATCGTGCGCAAACGCCAAATGGGCGGGCACGGCGGTCCGCGACACCCCAACAGGCTTCAGCTACAGCTTTGCTTTTGACATGAGCGATGCGGACCGCAAGGCCATCGCCAGCGCCACCCGCAACGCCATGCGCGAATCACAAAATGCCCTGCGCAAGGCCCGCATCGCCCTGGCCCAGGCCCTCAATGACGGCAGTTTCCCCGAAATTGTCATCGAGCGCGACGGGCAAGACCTCGACTGGGCCGATCCGGCGCGCAAGCAAACCATCCAGCAACGCAAGATCGAGCAGGCCATGCGGGCCCTTGATGGCCTGGAGCTGGACAACCGCCGCGCCCAAAGGGCACTGGAAGCGGCCATACGGTCTTTGGAGAAGGCGCAAATGGCCTTGCGCCAGGCCAGCCGGGACAAGGAACTGGCCGGCAAATAAGCCGCCACCCTTTTGCCTGCCGCCTATTTTTTCGGCTTGGGCGGTTCCACCACGCGAATGTGCAACTCTTTCAGTTGCGCCTCGGAAACCGTATTCGGCGCCTGCATCATCAGGTCTTCTGCCTGCTGATTCATCGGGAACAGGATGACTTCCCGGATATTCTCAACCCCGGCGAGGAGCATGACAATGCGGTCAATTCCTGGTGCAATGCCACCGTGCGGCGGCGCGCCATAGCGAAACGCATTCAGCATGCCGCCAAACTTTTCTTCCACCACATCATGGCCGTAACCGGCAATCTCGAAAGCCTTGAGCATGATGTCGGGGCGGTGATTGCGGATGGCGCCGGAAGACAGCTCCACACCATTGCAGACGATGTCATATTGCCAGGCAAGCACATCCAGCGGGTCCTGGGTTTGCAGGGCTTCCAGCCCGCCTTGCGGCATGGAAAAGGGATTGTGGGAAAAATCGACGCGTTTTTCCTCTTCATTCCACTCGAACATGGGAAAATCGACAATCCAGCAGAACCGGAACACGTCCTTTTCCACCAGATCCAGATCATGGCCGATCTTGGTCCGCGCCGCGCCCGCCAGTTTCACCGCATCCTTGCCCTTGCCCGCGGCAAAAAACAGCGCATCGCCTGCCTTGGCGCCGGCATGGGCGGCCATGCGGCGCAGCGTGTCATCGGGGATGAACTTGGCAATTGGCCCCTTGCCGGTCAGCTGGCCATCCTCTTCGGCCAGAATGATATAGCCAAGTCCCGGCGCCTGCTGTTCCTTGCGGGCCCAGTCATTGAGCTTGTCGAAAAACGAGCGCGGCTTGCCGGCCACATCCGGCGCCGGAATGGCGCGCACCACACCGCCATTGGCGACAATGCTCTTGAAGGCCTTGAACTGCACTGCGTCTTCTTCAAAAAACGCCGAGACATCGCTGATTTCAAAGGGAATGCGCAAATCAGGCTTGTCGGTGCCGTATTTGAGCATGGCCTCGGCATAGGGGATGCGGGGAAAGGCCTCGTCCGGCACATGGCGGTCCCCGGCAAATTCCTTGAACACCCCGTGCAGCACCGGCTCGATGGCCGCAAACACGTCCTCCTGGGTGCAAAAGCTCATTTCCATGTCGAGCTGGTAGAATTCTCCGGGACTGCGATCAGCGCGGCTGTCCTCGTCGCGAAAACACGGGGCAATCTGAAAATACTTGTCAAAGCCCGAGACCATGATCAGCTGTTTGAATTGCTGCGGCGCCTGCGGCAGGGCGTAGAACTTTCCGGGATGCAATCGCGAGGGCACCAGGAAGTCGCGGGCGCCTTCCGGCGAGGATGCCGTGAGAATCGGGGTCTGAAACTCGGTAAAGCCCTGTTCCATCATGCGGTGGCGGATGGAGGCAATCACCCTGGAGCGCAGCAGGATATTGGCGTGCAAATGCTCGCGGCGCAGATCGAGATAGCGGTATTTGAGGCGGATGTCTTCGGGATAATCAGGCTCGCCAAAGACCGGCAAGGGCAATTCCGCCGCCTCGGACAGGATGCGGAGGTCGTCCACATGCATTTCCACTTCGCCGGTGGGCAGGTTGGGGTTGATGGTATCGGCCTCGCGCGCCACCACCTTGCCGGTGACCGAGATGACGCTTTCGACGCGCAAGTGCTCCAGCGTGGAAAAATGCTGATTTTCCGGCAGCACGACGATCTGGGTGATGCCGGCATTGTCGCGCAGATCGACAAACAGCAGGCCGCCATGGTCGCGCTTGCGATGCAACCAGCCGGCCAGCCGGACAGTCTTGCCAACATCATCGCGGCGCAATTCGCCGCAGCTGTGGGTGCGATAATCGTGCATGGAAAATCTCGAAACCAGGATTATGCGTAAGGCCGCGCCAATGAAGCGATTTTGCAGGCAATGTCAATCGGAGCAGGCAGAGACTTGATGCCACCTTGCGGATTACATGCCCAGCAGGGGCTTCAGATACCGTCCGGTCCAACTGGCTTCACACGCCGCGACATCTTCCGGCGTGCCATCCACGACGATTTGCCCGCCGCCCTCGCCGCCTTCGGGCCCGAGATCAATGATCCAGTCGGCCTGCTTGATGACATCGAGATTGTGTTCGATCACCACCACCGTATTGCCCGCACCCACAAGCTCCTGCAGCACGTCCAGCAGCTTGCGCACATCCTCGAAATGCAGACCGGTGGTGGGCTCGTCCAGTATATAAAGCGTGCGCCCGGTGGCGCGTTTCGATAGCTCCTTGGAAAGCTTGACACGCTGGGCCTCGCCCCCCGAAAGCGTGGTTGCCTGCTGGCCAACCTGGATATAGCCCAGGCCGACCCGTTGCAAGGTCTGCATCTTGTCGCGCACCGAAGGCACGGCCTTGAAGAACTCGGCCGCCTCATCGACGGTCATGTGCAGCACGTCGGCAATGGATTTGCCCTTGAAGGTCACCTCCAGGGTTTCGCGGTTATAGCGCGCGCCCTTGCAGACATCGCACTGCACATAAACATCGGGCAAAAAGTGCATTTCGATCTTGATGACGCCATCGCCCTGGC
>JALWUB010000442.1 GCA_026993275.1 Robiginitomaculum sp.
CGGCCACACGGGCACACGCATGGACCAGTTCCGCCTGAGTGTGCCCTGCCTTGCCATCGCCTCCTGCCCTGTCCCCACCGGAAATCCTGCGCCAAGCGTATCACCGGCGGCCCGGTTGAAAAGTGCTGACCCAGCCTTCCTACTGCCTGAACTGCCGCGGGTCCACTTGATTGGCGCCCTGGGCTCGGATATAAGCCGCCCTCCGTCGGAGTATAGCTCAGCCTGGTAGAGCACCGTCTTCGGGAGGCGGGGGTCGCAAGTTCGAATCTTGCTACTCCGACCAGTTATCCAGTCCCGTCAGAATCCCCGCCTGCATGGCCGGGCCTGCGCCTCCTTACTTACTACTGCACCAGGGCGCGGGCATAAGCGCGGAAATCCGCATCCAGAGCCTTCATGTCACCTGGCAAACCATAGTCCGTGCCATGCCGGGCAAACCATTCCCCGGCCGTCATGCCCTCCCCTGCCGCGCGGGCAAGGTGGCGGAAAATGCGCGGATTGCCGCTCTTCTCCACCAGATAGTCGATAAATCCCCGCGTAAAGGCATAAAAGTCGTGCAGCGGCTGCAGCATCTTGTTTCCGGGTTCAAGCTTGAAAGCCACGGTGGTCGTGCCGCCTTTTTTTACCTTGCCCCGAAGCTCTTTCAAGACCTGCATATGCCGGGTCGGGTGCTCCATCGAGAAATAATCCTGAAGCCTGTAAAGGCGCCCATTTTTGACCATCTCCCTGAATGCCTTCCGCCGCCTGGCCGTCAACGCCGCATCCTCCATCATGATTGCAGCAGCTTCATCCAGCCAGTCCGGCGCAGCAGAACCGTACCCCTCTCCAGAGGGTTTTCCAATGACCTCTTTCATGAACACGAGATGCCCGAGTTCATGACGCATGAGCTTGACCTGTATCTTTCCCGTCATGGGCGAGGCCTTTTCAAGCTGTATTGAAGGCGGGCCACTCTTTACCCGTCCACTGCCCTTTTGCATGGCCCGGGCCTTGAGCAGGGCATCAATCTCGGCGTCACTCTTCCTGACGCCAGCCTTCTCAAATTGTGCCTTGAGTTTGGAGCGCAAGGCTTGCGCAATGGCGTCCGGCTGTTTGTCTGCACCACTGGACAGCCGGTGGAATCGCCATGGAAACCGCCACATGACGCCATCAAAGCTTCTGTCCTTGACAGCCTGCTGGTAACGGTGGTCATAGATCAGGCCGCGCCTGAGCCTCTGGCCAAAATAGCGATAAAATTCCGCCGCGGCAGCACGCAACTCCCGCGCCGCCATGGCCGCGTCTTCGGGATTTTCCGTCAGGATCAGCCCCCATTCGGTATCATACAGATGGGCGCCTTTCAGAGCCGGATCATCCTGCCCCCTGAAATCAGGCAGTTCCGTTATTTCCCCGACAAAGGCATTGACCGGAAGGGGCTTTGACGCCGCATTGGCCTTTGCCTGCGCAGCACCGGCCAGCAGACAACAAAGCCCCGCAGACAGTGCACACTGCATGAAACGCATACTCTCCTCCTTGTGATGTGTGGATCATGAACATAGACAAGCCTTCATCTCTCTGGTAAGTAACATGCGTGTTATATGTTTTAATGATTTGTAATGCTGTTAACTAATTGTCATCATTGTAATATTTATAAGCATTTCTTTATTATAATTTCGTATTTTTATATTATATAATTCTCATAGAATAAATCCTTATATCCATTCACTTTTATAACATGATGCCTTCAACAGAAGACCTCTAGGCACGATTTGTGGCAAGAATACCGCACCTGAATGCGATTGCCCCGATAGCGCGCCGCTTTCAGTGCGTGTGCAAACGCCAGGGCGCCAATTTTCCAGAAAGACATATTGTTTTTCGATAAATTCTTGTTATAGTCAGGGTCAATGGCATGGTGTAAGCCTGCCCTGCATGCATTTGAGGTAACGATGAAACAGTTCTTTTTGACCATGGCCGGGGTGTTTGCGGCGTTTTTTGTGCTGATGATGATCCCGGTTGTTGCGCTGATTGCGCTGGGCCTGTTTGCGCAAGGCTCGCAAAAGGCCAGCGCCGCCATTGCGGCCGGCAAGGCCAGGCACATTGTCTTGCGGGTGGACCTGCGCGAACCCATGCTGGACCAGAACCAGCGCAGCTTTCTGGGCAGCGCCCGGCCATCGCTGGTGGGCCTGGTGGAAACCCTGCAGCGGGCCGAAAGGGACAAGCGCGTCAAGGGCCTGTTCATCCGCGCCAACCCGTCGGGCCTGCCACCGGCCCAGGCCGAGGCAATCCGCCGCGCCCTGAAGCGCTTTCGCAAAAGCGGCCGGTTTGTCATCGCCCATGCCCAGGGCTTTGAAGGCACCTCAGTGACCTCCTACCTGGCGGTCAGCGCCGCCGATGACATCTGGCTGCAAAAGGCATCGGGCTTTGCCGCATCCGGCGTCGGCAGCGAGGTCGAGTTTTTCGGCGGCGTGCTGGAAAAGATTCACGCCAAGCCCGAGTTTGAGCAATTCTATGAATACAAGACGGCCGCCAACACCTTCACCCGGAAAACCTTTACGCCTGCGCACCGCGAAAGCGTCATGTCCTATCTGGGCTCGATCTATGAGTCGGCCCTGAGCGAGATCAGCGCCGACCGGGGCAAGGACAAGGCGGCCATGCGGCGCCTTATCGAAGGCGGTCCCTACAGCGCCGAAAAGGCAAAGGAACTGGGCCTTGCCGATCATCTCGGCCAAGTCGTCGAGGCGCGCGAGGCGGCGCTGAAAAAGGCGGGCAAGGGCACTCTGGTCGAGCTGCTTGACTATGCCCGGCAAAAACCGCGCCTGAAGACCTTTTCCGGCAAGCACCCGGTGATTGCCCTGATCGAGGGCCAGGGCGAGATCACGACGGGCGAAAACCAGGACAACCCGTTCAGCAGCACCATCACCATCGCCTCGGACACCATGGCCAGGACCATTCTCGATGCGGCCAGGAACAAGGCCGTCAAGGCCATCGTGCTGCGCATTGATTCGCCAGGCGGCTCCGCCATCGCCTCCGACCAGATCTGGTATGCGGTGGAGCGCGCCAAGAAGGCAGGCAAGCCGGTGGTGGTCAGCATGGGCCAGCTGGCCGCTTCGGGCGGCTATTACATTTCTGCAGGCGCCGACTACATCTTTGCCGAGCCAACCACACTGACCGGCTCCATCGGCGTGCTGGGCGGCAAGATCGTGCTCGACCAGACCTTCAACATGGTGGGCTACAATGTCGAGCCGGTCGCCGTGGGCGGCCCCTACACCCTGGCTTATTCGAGCGTGCAGAGCTTTACGCCGGAACAGCGCCAGGCGTTTCACGGCGCCATGGCGCGCACCTATGCGGACTTCACATCCATTGTCGCCAAGGGACGCAAGCTGCCGCTCGAAAAGGTCCTGAAAATCGCCAGGGGCCGGGTCTGGACCGGGGCCCAGGCCAAAAAGATCGGGCTGGTGGACGGGTTTGGCGGCCTGCGCGATGCCATTCTCAAGGCGCGCGAACTGGCAGGCATTGCCAAGGATGCGCGCGTCGATGTGCGCCGTTTTCCGGCGCCGGAGCTGCCATTCCGGCAATTGCAGCGCCTGTTCGGCGTCTCCTCCGACTCGGCCAGGGCCCTGGCCGCTTTCACCGCCCTGGCCCAGTCACCGCAAATGCAGACCTTGCTCAAATCGGTGAAACTGACGCAGCAAAAGCCCCTGGCGCTGAAAGCCCCTGTCCCGGCCTTCGCTGGCCAGGACCAATAGGGAACGTGCTATTCCTGCCGGCTCCAGCGCCCGTGATCGTCCTGGCGCCAGTAGGAACAGGCCGTGCCTGACTGGCGCAGGCTCTTCCAGCGTTCACGGGCCACGGCCAGAGCGCCGGTGTCGGCATCGTCAAACATGGTGATGCAGCGCTGCACGCCTTCCAGCGCCGGAGCCTGCGCCCCGTGCAGCAAGATCACGGCGCTGGCCTGGTTTTCATTCTCCGCGGCGCTGGTCAGCAGCACTGGCTGCGCCCCGGCGCGCGGCTCGGAGCTCAGGCCATGGGGCAGGAAGCTGTCCGGTCTGTAGGTCCACAAGACCTGGTCCAGCGCCGCCAGCGCATCCGGGTCGGGCGAGCGCACCAGCGCCCGCCAGCCCCGCTCCAGCACCTTTTCCAGCAAAGGCGGCAAGGCACCCAGCACCGTGCCACGGCCAAGATGGTAGAACCAGTGTTCGGTTGCGCCCAATCGACCCTAGTCCTCGCAGGTTCTGGCAACAAAATTGTCCACCAGGCGCACGCCGAAGCCTGTGGCCCAGACCGGCTCGCGCGCATCGTCCGACTTGTCCTTCCAGGCCGTGCCGGCAATGTCGATATGCGCCCAGGGGGTGTCGCCGACAAAACGGTGCAGGAATTGCGCCGCGGTGATGGAGCCCGCGGCACGGCCGCCAATGTTCTTCATGTCGGCATATTTGCTGTCGATCAGCTTGTCATAGCCCGGGCCGATGGGCAGCCGCCAGACGGTTTCGCCCGAGGCCTTGCCCGCGGCCAGCAGCGCATTGGCCAGCGCGTCGTCATTGCTGAACAGGCCGGCATTCTCATGGCCAAGCGCGATGATGATGGCGCCTGTCAGGGTGGCAAAATCGATGATCTGGCGCGGTTTGAACCGCAGGCCATACCACAGCGCATCGACCAGCACCAGGCGGCCTTCGGCATCGGTGTTCTGAATCTCGATGGTCTGGCCATCGGCCGAGGTGACAATGTCGCCGGGCCGGGTCGCCGCCGCATCGGGCATGTTTTCGACAAGGCCGATAATGCCAATGACATTGGCTTTCGCCTTGCGCCCGGCCAGCGCCCGCATGGCGCCGGTGACGGCGGCAGCGCCGCCCATGTCGCCCTTCATGTCCCACATGCCGGCGCCGGGCTTGAGCGAGATGCCGCCGGTGTCAAAACAGACGCCCTTGCCGACCAGCACCAGCGGCGGCGCCTTGGGATCATCCGCGCCCATCCAGGACATCACCGCCAGCCGGGAGCCAAAATTGGACCCGTTGCCCACGCTGAGCAGGGCATTCATGCCCAGCTTCTGCATGGCCTTTTCGTCCAGGACCTGCACATCAACGCCATACTCGCCAAGCTGTTGCGCGCGCCGGGCGAATTCTTCCGGATGCAGCACATTGGCGGGCTCGCTGACCAGATCGCGCGCCAGCGTGACGCCATCGGCCTCGGCGGCAAGCGGCGCATAGGCGCTGCGGGCGGCCTTGAGATCATCGCAGAGCACCGTGATGGCGCCAATGGACGGCTTTTTGTCATCGCTCAGCTTGGTGCGGTATTTGTCAAAGCGATAGGCGGCAAGGCGGGCGCCAAAGGCAGCGCGCGCGGCAGCCACGGCGTCCAGAGCGCGCATGTCAAACATCAGGGTCTTGGCCCCGGAGCACAACACCGCCTTCATGGCCTGCGCCCCGAAGGCCTCCCACGACAGCGCATCGGCGGCATCGCGCTTGCCCGCACCGGCAAGCAGAACCAGATCGGCCTCCGTTCCGGCCGGGGCCGGAATATCCAGCATCTGGCCGGATTTGCCTTGAAATCTGGATGTCTTTTCCGCGCGGCTGATGGCGCCATCCGTGGCCTGGTCGAGGGCATCGGCGCCCTTGCTGTGGCGCAGGCCCTCAAAGACCGCAACGGCGACGGCGCCTTCGGGCCTGGCGGATTCGGCAAATGAAACCTTCATGGCTTTCCTCTTGTATGTCTCTTGCACTTGTCCGGGCAAACCTACGACGTTCACACGCAAAGGCAAGCAAGGCCCTGCACGTCTTGTTTTCGCCACAGCCTCGCCATATCAGCAAGAATGGTGCATGAGACTGCTGCACAGGCGCGCCCCCAAAGCTATTGTTGCGCCAGGGAGCTTCCGAATCGGCGAATGCAGACACTGCAAGGATATTTTCTCCGCGAGACCCTTCGTCCGCTCTTGCTTGCCATTCTGGTGCTGGGCGCGCTGGCGCTGTTGACCCAGAGCCTGACGGCGCTCGACCTGGTGGTCAATGACCGCGCCAGTCTTGCCGCCTATCTGAAGATCACCCTGCTGGCGCTGCCGCAACTGCTCTCCATCATCCTGCCCTTTGCCGTGTTTATCGCCGTGGCCTATGCGGTGTCGCGGCTGCATACCGACAATGAGGTGATGGTGGCCTTTGCCGGGGGCATGACAAGATGGGCCGTCATAGACCCGGTGGTGCGCATTGCCTGCCTTGCCGCGCTGGTCAATCTGGCGATTGGCGTGTGGGCACAGCCCTATGCCTACAAGGCCATGCGCAAGGCCATTTATGACGTGCGCTCGAACCTGGCGGCCGCGCTGATTCGCCCCGGCGCGTTTTCCACCCCGGCCCTGAACCTCACCTTTTTCGCCCGCGATGTGAAAAACGGCGTGCTGGATGACGTCATGATCTATGACGGCCGCAATGCGCAAAAGCCGGTGACCTATTTCGCCAGGTCCGGCACCTTCATAGATACAGGCAGCAATCCGGCGCTGTTGCTGAGCAATGCCACACGGCAGAACGTGACCCCGGAGGGTGAACTGGAAGTGCTGCAATTCAGCCGCACCAGCGTGCCCCTGCGCGGCGTCATCGAACCGCAGGGCGCGCTGTTCTACAAGCCGTCCGACCGCTTTCTGGGAGAGTTGTTCCACCCCGATCCGGCAAATTTCTGGGATCAGCAGCATGCTGGCGCGCTCAGGGCGGAAGGCCATTTCCGCCTGTCCCTGCCGCTCTATGACATTGCCTTTGCCCTGCTGGCGCTCGCGGCCCTGCTGGGCGGGGAATACAGCCGCATGGGCTATGCCCGCAGAGTGCTGGCCGCCGGGGTGCTGGCACTGCTGGTGCGCCTTGCGGGGTTCGCGGCCGCGGCGCAGGCGGCGGATCAGCCAGCCTGGAACGCTGTACAATATGGCCTGCCGCTTGGCGTCGCCGCCCTGTCCCTGTGGCTGATTTTGCACCCGCGCCGCCCGGGCAGGGCCATGCAGGCCGCGGTGACTGCATCATGATCAAGCTGCTGCCCCGCTATCTTTACCGGCAAACCGCGCTTGGCATTGTGCTGGCGGCACTGGTCATCACGGCGTTGATCTTTGTGGTGAATCTTGTCGAACTGTCCCGCAGCCTGGATGCGCAGCCCGGCATTGCCGCATCGCAGATATTGTATCTCACCGTGCTGCGCATGCCGGCGATGATCGCACAGACCCTGCCCTTCATGGTGTTGTTCGGCGTCATGTGGGCCATGTTCCGCCTGAACCGCAGAAGCGAACTGGTCGCCATGCGCGCCGCCTCGATGTCGGCCTGGCAATTTGCCCTGCCGGCGCTGCTCATTGCCTTTGCGCTTGGCGTTCTGGGCACCACCGTGCTCAACCCTGCCGCCGCCAGGCTCGAAACCCGGTTTGAAAAAGAGCAGGTCAGACTGCTAGACGCCGCAAAGCCGGACAAGGAGCCAACGCAAAACACCATGTGGTTTCGCGAAGCCTCCAGCGACGGCATTGTGGTGATCCGGGCTGGCCATGCCGTCCCCAGAACGGCGCAGCTTTATGACCTGACATTCTATTACTACACCCGCAAGCCGGACGGCACGCCGGTAATCCTGCATCGCCTGGATGCTGAAAAAGCGGTTCTGAAACCCGGCTTCTGGCAAGTGTACAATGCCCGGGACCTGTTCCTTGCGCAGCCCCCAAAAACCTATGACACCCTGGCCCTGCCCACCACCATAGCCCCCTCTGCGCTGTTGCAAGACACCAGCGGGGCGGACAATGTTTCCATCTACGCCTTGCCGGAAACGATCAAGAACGCCCGCAAGGCCGGGTTTGATACACGCCCCTACCGCATTCAACTGCACAAATTGCTGGCCCTGCCCCTGACCATGGCGGCCATGGCGCTGATTGGCGCGGCGTTTTCATTCAATTTTGTCCGGCTGGGCGGCGCCTTGCGCCTGGCGCTGATTGCCGGCGGTGCCGGCTTTGCCCTCTATTTTTCAACGGACCTTCTGGAAACCCTGGGCGCCAACAAGGTCTTGCCGCCCGTGCTGGCGGTCTGGGCGGCGCCGGTATTTGTCTTTTTCGCCGGACTGGCCCGCATCACCATTCTGGAGGATGGCTGACCGTGATAAACCGTGGACGCCCCAAAGGAGTTCGGCTAAGACCTTGCCCTTGCGCGGATGCGCCTGCCACGCCTGTTGCCGGGCGGCCATGGCCAGGCAGGGACTGTGGCAGCCATGCAAGCAGGGTAAGGCTGTCTGCGGGCAGAGAGCAGAGGACTGACAGGCTGATTATGGGACGATTTTCACTCCTGGGCAGTGCGGCCCTGCTGGCCCTGGCAAGCCCCCTGGCCCTCGCCCCTGGCGCGCAGGCGCAAGAGGAGGCTGGTGCACAGGGCGTGCAGAAGCAAGAACCGGTGTTCCTGAAAGCGCGCGAGCTGATCAACGATGCGGAGCACCAGCGCTATATCGCCAAGGGTGATGTCGAGGTGCACTATGAAGGGCGCATTCTGCGGACCGAGACCCTCTACTACTATCCCCAGGACAACCGCATCCATGCGGTCGGCTCGGTGGTGGTCGTCGATACCGACGGAACCGTGGAATTTGCCGACGAAATGGAATTGAGCGATGATCTGAAGTCCGGCGTGGCCCTTGCCTTTTTCGCGCGGCTGAAAAACAACGCCACCCTGGGCGCCGTGACTGCAACGCATTCCGCCGATGGCGCCCGCAACACCCTGACCAAGGCCTATTACACCGCCTGCAAGGTCTGTGCGGACGAGGCCAGAAAAAGCGGCCACAAGCCGACCTGGCGCATTCGCGCGCGCAAGGTGGTGGAGGACCAGACCACCAAGATGATCAATTACCGCGATGCCGTGATCGAGGTCAAAGGCATACCGGTTTTCTACTCGCCCGTCTTTTCTCACCCGGACCCGGAAAGCGGGCGCCACTCGGGCCTGCTGTTTCCGAATATCCGCCGCTCCGGCAAATACGGGTTTTCTTATGAACAGCCCTATTACCAGGTGCTTGGCCCTTATGGCGATGCGACCATAACGCCGCGTTTTTTCACCCGCATCAATCCGCTGCTGGGCCTCGAAGGGCGCCGCAACTTTCACGCCGGCCAGTTTTCTGCTGACGGCAGCATTACCTACGCGCACAATTTTGACGGCAAGGGCAAACAGTTTGGCGGCCGCCACATTCGCGGACACATTTTCGCCCAAGGCAAGTTCGATCTCAGCGAAAAATGGCAATGGGGATTTGGCGCTGCTGCCGTGACCGACGATCTTTACCTGCGCCGCTATGATCTGCCGGGCGAAGCCGACAGCCGCGGCATCTTCCGGCCCGATTCCCAGCGCCTGCTGAACCAGCTCTATGTGCAGGGCCAGGGCTCCCGTTTTTTCGCACAAGGCGGGGCCTTGCGCTTTCAGGGGCTGCGCGCCGGTGATGTCGATGACCGGTTTCCGATTGTCGGACCGCTTCTTGACCTGCGCAGCCGCCTTGATGATCCGCTGTTTGGCGGCTCCTTCATGCTGCGCGCCAATACCGTTGTCTTGACCCGCATTGAGGGCACTGACAGCGCCCGCGCCTCGTTCTCGCTGGACTGGTCGCGGCGGCTGGTCGCAAAAAACGGCATGATCATGCGTCCCTATGCCCAGGGCAGAACCGATCTGTATCAGATTCACAACACCGCCTTTTTTTCCGGCCTTGGCACCAACAGCCGCTCGGTGGCGCGTGCCCTGGGCGTTGTTGGCGCGGATTTCCGCTGGCCATTCTTCCGCCCCGGCCGCAATGTCAACTGGACTGTCGAGCCGCTGGTGCAAGTTGCCGCCAGCCCGAACGGCTCCGGTGCCGGTCATTTTGTAAACAGCAATGGCATTATACAGCCGCTGATCCCCAATGAGGATAGTGTTGCCGTCGAGTTTGATACGGACAGCCTGTTTTCCACCAACCGCTTTTCCGGCTATGACCTCTGGGAAGGCGGCCAGCGCCTCAATGTGGGGGGCCGCATTACCGGCACCTGGGGCAAGAGCGGCGAGGTCTCGCTGCTGGCCGGTCAGGTGTTTCGCAACCGCGTCAACCCCAATTTCACTGCCGCTTCGGGCTTGCGTGGCAAGTCTTCCGATTATGTCAGCACCTTCAGCGTTTCGCCCAGCCCGGTCCTGTCCTTGATCACGCACGCGCGCTTTGACAAGAACACCTTCAACGTCAGGCGTGTGGAGACGGACGCCAGCCTCAACCTGCGCCAGGACCAGCTTGGCCCTGTAGGCAAGATCCTGCATGGGTTGAACGCCCGCGCCAGTTATCTGAATTTTGACGATGTCATTGCGTCTGGCCGGCCAACAGAGGAAATCCGGGGCAAGGTGACCCTTGGCCTGACCAGGCACTGGTCCCTAAGCGGCGGCCTGAATCGCGACCTTGATGCGAAGAAGACCACCAGCAGCTCCATCGGCCTGATCTACAAAGACCACTGCTCCAGTCTGGAAATCACCTATTTCAACAATAACGTTTCAGACCGCACCCTGACGCCCAGCACCTCCATAGGCATCCGCTTTACCCTGCTGACCATTGGAAGCTTTGGCTCAAGATGACAGGCGCCTGAAACCCGGGTCAGATCGGCATGCGCAACAGGTCCTGATAGGCGCGGATCACCTCGTCGCGCACCGCGACCACGGTCTGCAGGGTCATTTCGGCATCATTGATGGCGCTGACCACATTGATCATGTCCACCTTGCCCGCCGCCGAAGCCATGGTCATTTGCTCGGCCCTGGCAGTGCTGGCGGTGGCGTTTTCAAGCGCATCGCGCACCATGGCGCCAAAGTCCGCGCCCCTGGCCTCCCCGGCCCCATCCCCGGTGGCAGCCGCCTTGGCCGCATTGGCGGCCTGGCCATAGGCCTTGAGGGCTTGCAGGGCTGTGTATGGCATGAGTCCGCTCCCTAACGGCTGCGCAGCAGTTCCAGAGTGCGCGCCAGCATGGCGCGGCTGTTCTCGATAACGCTGATATTGGCCTCAAAGCTGCGCTGCGCCTGGCGCATGTCCATCAATTCCACCAAGGCGTTGACATTGGGGTATTTGACATAGCCCCTGGCATCGGCCGCCGGGTGGCCTGGATCATAGACCATGCGAAAATCGCTGCTGTCCTTTTGCGCCTTCACCATGTGCACCAGCCTGGTGCCGCTGGCCCGGTCCAGTTCTTCGGCAAACACCGGGATCTTGCGCTGGTAGGGCTTGCCATTCGGATCAAGCGCCGTTGAATCCGCATTGGCGACATTTTCGGCGATAATGCGCATACGCGCCGTCTGCGCCCGCATGCCGGCGGCGGCGATCTGCAGGGCGGTGGACATGTCGGTCATGATGACGCCTCTCTCATGGGCCTAGCGTCCGGGCCTGGACAGGGCCAGGCGCAACAGCCCCATGCTCTTTTCATAAAGCCCGGCGGCGGCCTCATAGCGCATCCGGGTCTCGGCGACGCGGCTGACCTGCTCTTCCAGCACCACGGAATTGCCATTCATGCTGGTTTCCGAATCCGGGGCCTGGATAACCTTGAACTGCGCGCCCGGAGCGCCAGAAGCGCCCGCAGGCCCGCGCAAATGCCCGGGCTCCGTGACCTTGAGGGACAGGCCGGATGCGCCTTTTGCGCCCTGGCCCATGGCGCTCTCAAGAGCGCGCCTGAAGGATTTCTGGTCAATGTCCCTTGCGGTATAGCCTGGCGTATCGGCATTGGCGATATTGCGCGCCAGCACCTTTTGCCGCGCCCCCAGCATGGCCATGGTGTCGCGCAGGATCTGGAAAACCTGGATATTGTTCATGCTCATGGGCGGCCTCGTCTGCAGCGCATTCT
>JALWUB010000443.1 GCA_026993275.1 Robiginitomaculum sp.
GGCACACTTTGATCACACCTTGCTGATGGGCGGCGTTTTTGATCCGCGTGTTCTGGTGTGCGCCATGACACCGCCTTCACACGCTGAACAGGACTGAACACGCATGACAACACCAGCCAGATATGACGTTTTGGGTATTGGCAACGCCATTGTCGACGTGATTGCCCCGGTCGAGGACGCCTTTCTTGACGCGCACAGGATCACCCACGCCTCCATGACCCTGATCGATGAAGAGCGCGCCAGCCGTCTTTATGACGTGTTCCCGCCGGCCAGCGAAACCTCGGGCGGCTCTGCCGCCAACACCATTGCCGGCTGCGCCAATCTTGGTGCCAAAACGGCCTATTTTGGCAAAATCGCCGATGACGAGCTTGGCGAAACCTTTGCCCACGACCTGCGTGCCGCCGGGGCCTCCTTTTTCACCAGGCCGCTGAAAAACGGCCCGAAAACAGCCCGCTGCCTGATCGCCGTCACCCCCGATGCGCAGCGTTCCATGTCCACCTATCTGGGCGCTTCATCGCTTTTCGGGCCTTCCGATCTGGATGCCGAGGTCATCCGCGATGCCGCAATCACCTATATGGAAGGCTATCTGTTCGACCAGGACGACGCCAAGGCTGCCTTTGTCCAGGCTGCCGAGATTGCCGTGTCTGCCGGGCGCCAGACCGCCTTGACCTTGTCGGACCTGTTTTGCGTGGAGCGCCACCGGGACGCCTTTTTGCATCTCGTGCGGGGCCATATCGACATCCTGTTTGCCAATGAGGACGAAATCCTCGCCCTTTATGAAACCGCCAGTTTTGATGACGCCCTGTCCCAGGTGCGCGCCGATTGCAGGTTTGCGGCCATCACCCGCGGCGCCAAGGGCTCGGTCCTGCTCTGCAAGGACGAGGTCGTGACCGTGGCCGCCGAGCCCGTTGAACACGTTGTCGATACCACCGGCGCCGGGGACCTCTATGCCGCCGGTGTGCTCTATGGCTTGTCCCGGGGTCTGCCACTGGCCGAATGCGGCCGCATCGGCTCGGTCGCGGCAGCAGAAATCATTTCCCATTACGGCGCGCGGGCACAAACCCCGCTGCGCGATCTGGCCGAGTTGGACGCACAGGGTTAACGCCCCGGAAACGGGTTTGGGGGTAAGGCTTTTGGGGCCGGGCTGCTCGTGGCCTCCAAAGCTGAAGGTCTTGCCAGTGAATCTCGTTAATTCCATTCGCGCCAGCCTCACCCTCAAAGCAACACTCCTGTTTGGAACAACAGCGATGATTGCATCGCTTGCGGTCGTTTTGCTGAGCGCGTTTTCGCAATACCGCGAGCAGGCTGCCATCAGCCGGGAACACGGCCTTGCACTTGCCAAGACCAGCGCGGCCGTGCTGGCGCCCCTGCTGATCTCTGGCGACCACACCGGCGCTGAAAAGGTGCGTGCGCAACTGGCGCGCCAGCCGGGGGTTCTGCGCCTTGATGTGAAAACCCTGAAAGAAGGCGACGGGGCGGCCGTCATCCGTCCTGTCCAACGGGTGAAGGATGGCGTGCTCTACAGCACCGTGCCGGTTTACAATCATGGCGTTCCTGCCGCCAGCGTGCGCCAGGCCTATGACTTGCGGCCAGGGCAAAAGAGTTTGCTGACGCTGATCCTGAACAATGCCTGGAAGGGGCTGATTCTTTCCGCCGCGGCCATTCCTGCGGCCTTGCTGGTGTTTGTCCGCTTGCTGGCCCCCCTGGCCGATCTGACCCGCGCCTCGGCACAGGCGGCGTCCGGAGACCTGTCGGTGCGCCTGAAAGCGGGGCGCAAGGACGAGCTTGGCGTACTGTCATCCAATTTCAATACCATGCTGGAACGCCTGAAGGCCAATCTCGACCGCAGCCGCTGGCTCGCCTATGGCGACGGGCTGACGCGCCTGGCCAACAAGACGGCTTTTGGCGAACGGCTGCGCCAGTGTGTCGGCCCCGGACAACCGCCCGGCGCCCTGCTGCTGATCGATGTGGACGGCTTCAAGCGCTTCAATGATGCCTATGGCCAGGAACAGGGCGACCGCATTCTGACCATCATCGCCCAGCGCCTGCGTGATGTGGTCAAGACCCATTGCGCCCCGTTTCAGGCAGCGGCAAATGGCGCGCGGCCCTTGCTGGCGCGGCTTTCGGGCGATGAATTCGGGGTGCTGGTGCCCGGCGCCCGCTCCGTCTCCGAAATCCAGCTTGTGGGCGATGCCATGCTCAAGGCCATCGCGGCGCCCATTGACATATCCGGGCACACGGCCTGCCTTTCCGCGCGCATCGGCATTGCGCTTTACCCTCATGATGCCGCAGACGAGCAGCATTTGATGACCAGCGTCAGTTTTGCCATTGATGAGGCCAAGAAGGCCGGTGGCGGGATTGTGCGCTTTTTCGAGCCGTCCATGTCGCAAAAGGCCATGCAGCGCATGACCTTGCAAAACGAGTTGCGCACGGCCCTGAAGGACAACCAGTTCGTGGTCTATTACCAGCCAAAGATCAATGTCCGCGACGGCACCATTGCCGGGTGCGAGGCGCTGGTGCGCTGGCAGCCGCCGGACGGGCCGCTGGTCGGGCCGGGCAAGTTTATCGAGGCCGCAGAAGAATCCGGCCTGATCCGGGAGATTGGCAATCATGTGCTGGATGCCTCGTGCCATGCCGCGGCGCGCTGGACCAGGGCCGGGTATGACTGTCCGGTGGCGGTGAATGTGTCGGCGCTGCAATTTGCCAGCGATGACTTCACCTCCGTGGTGTTCGACGTGCTCTCCCGGTCCGGCCTGCCGCCGCAAAAGCTGGAGCTGGAGCTGACCGAAAGCGTCGCCATGACCAATCCGGAGCGCATGCTCGAACAGATCGGGCCGCTGCGCGACCAGGGCGTGCGCTTTGCCATTGACGACTTTGGCACCGGCCATTCCAGCCTCGCCTATCTGACGCGGCTGCCTTTTGATGTCTTCAAGATCGACCAGTCCTTTGTGCAAACCATGACCGAGGACAAGCACGCCCGCGTGATCGTGCAAACCG
>JALWUB010000444.1 GCA_026993275.1 Robiginitomaculum sp.
ACAAGATCGGCAAGTCCAGCTATACACGCGGGCGCATTGTCGCCCCGCCCGTGCTGGCCGCCGGGGTCATCTATGTGCTCGACGCCAAGGGCGCCGTGCGCGCCATTGACAGCAAGACCGGGCGTTCCCTGTGGCGCAAGATCGTGCTGCCCAAACGCCGCAAACTGCCCAAGGCAGACCGGCGGGGGCGGTTCGACGCCGGCTGGCGCGGCATATTCCGCCTTGGCCGGGGCTTCCCCCGCGAAGGCTATGGCGGCGGCCTGGCCGTCTCGGGCGGGCGGGTCTATCTGGTGTCCGGTTATGGCCTGGCGGCCGCGCTGGATGCGAAAACCGGCGAGGAGATCTGGCGCACGCCGACCGCGACGCCGATCCACAGTGCCCCCACCATCGCTGACGGGCGCATGTTTGCGGTCAGCCAGGATGATGTGCTCTATGCCTTTGACCTCAAGACCGGTGAAATCATCTGGAATTACCAGGGCATCACCGAACCGGCGCGGATACTGGCGGCCTCCAGCCCCGCGGTTTACGGGGAAATTGTCGTCTCGCCCTTTGCTTCGGGCGAACTGGTGGCGCTGCGGGTGCAGAACGGGCGCAATCTGTGGACGGAATCGCTGACCCGGCAAGCGGGCATGACGGCCCTGGCAGAACTGAACGACATTGCCGGGCCGCCGGTGATTTTCGACCGCACGGTTTATGCCATCTCCCACAGCGGCCTGCTTGCTGCCATCGACATGCGCACCGGCACGCGGCTGTGGGCACGGCAGGTTGGCGGCATCAACATGCCCTGGCTGGCCGGGGACACGATCTTCATTGTCACCAATGAAGGGCAGGTTTCGGCGCTGTCGCGCTATGACGGCAAGGTGTTGTGGGTGCGTGACATGCCGCGTTACCGCAAGGTCAAGAAACGCAAGGGCCGCATTGCCTGGGCCGGACCGGTGCTGGCGGGCAATCACCTGCTGCTGGTGTCCTCGCGCGGCAATCTGGTGGAACTGTCGCCGCTCACCGGGGAAACCGTTGCCGAAGAGCGCCTGAAGGATGCGTTCTTCATTGCCCCGATCGTGGCGGACAAGGCCATTTACCTGCTCTCCGACAAGGCCAATCTCTACAAATTCCGCTAAACCGGATGAAACAGGCGGATCATGGCACTGAAACTGGCCATTACAGGACGGCCCAATGTGGGCAAATCGACGCTGTTCAACCGCCTGGCCGGGCGCAAGCTGGCGCTGGTGCATGACCAGCCGGGGGTCACCCGTGACCGGCGCGAGGGCTTTGGCCGCTTTGGCGAGCTTGACCTGACCCTGGTGGACACGGCCGGGCTGGAAACCGCCAAGTCCGGCCTGGAAGCCGACATGCGCGCGCAAACCCTGGACGCGGTCCGCAAGGCGGATGTGTGCCTGTTTCTGGTCGATGCACGCGCCGGCATAACGCCCCTGGATGAGGTGTTCGCCGGCATTTTGCGCAAATCCGGCGTGCCGGTGATCCTGGTCGCCAACAAGATGGAAGGCCGCGCCGGACGCGAAGGCCTGATCGAGGCCTACAGCCTTGGCCTGGGCGAGCCGGTGGCCATTTCCGCCGAGCACAATGAAGGCATGGGGGCGCTGTATGACGCCATTCTGAATGCCGCGAAAAAGGCCGGAAAGGCACCGGCGGACGAGACTTTGGCGGAAAATCCAGATGCACATGAGAAACACGGCGGCGACGAGGCCGAAAAGCCCCTGCGCATCGCCATTACCGGACGGCCGAATGCGGGCAAATCAACGCTGATCAACAGCCTGATCGGGGAAAACCGGCTGATCACCGGGCCGGAGGCCGGGGTCACACGCGACTCCATTGCCGTGGACTGGAGCTGGGACGGCCGCCCGGTGCGTCTGGCGGACACGGCGGGGATGCGCAAGAAGGCCCGGATTTCCGACACGCTGGAGAAAATGGCGGTCGGCGATGCCTTGCGGGCGATCCGGTTTGCCGAAGTCGTGGTGGTGGTGATGGATGCCCAGTCGCCCCTGGACAAGCAGGATCTGCAGATTGCCGATCTGGCGGCGCGCGAGGGCCGCGCCGTGGTCTTCGTGGTCACCAAATGGGACCTGGTGCGCAACAAGCAGGCCTTGCTGGCGCAACTCAAGGAGCGCCTCAACCGGCTGTTGCCGCAATTGCACGGCGCGCCGCTGGTGACGCTGTCGGGCCTGACCGGGCGCGGCCTCAACCGGCTGATGCCTGCCATCGAACGCCTCTATGCGGACTGGAATGCCAAGATCAAGACCCGCGATCTGAATGACTGGCTGCAGGCCATGATTGCCCGCCACCCGCCGCCTGCGGTGCAGGGGCGGCGCATCAAGCCGCGCTATCTGAGCCAGACCAAGAACCGGCCGCCCACCTTCGTGCTCATCTGCTCGCGGGCCAAGCATTTGCCGGAAAGCTACAAGCGGTTTCTTGTCAACGGCTTGCGCGAAGACTTTCACCTGATGGGCACGCCCATCCGCCTGATCGTCAAGGCCGGGAAGAACCCTTATGACAACAAGACCTCCCGTGCCTGAACGGGCCAAAAGGTCGCATGGGCAAGAGCGATAACAGGGTGCAAGATCAGATCATGAAACCGGAACACCGCAAATACGCCCTTGCCGAAGTGCCGCGCTATACCAGCTACCCCACGGCGGTGCAGTTTGAGCCCGGCACAGGGGAACGCCAATACCGCACCTGGCTGGAGCAGATCGCGCCCGGTGCGCCCTTGTCGCTCTATGTGCACATCCCGTTTTGCAAGCAAATGTGCTGGTATTGCGGCTGTCACACCAGCGTGGCACACACCTATGAGCGGGTCGGCGCCTATGCGCAGGATCTGCTGGCCGAAATCGCCCTGCTCGCCGCCGCCGTGCCGGACCATCATGGCGGCCTTGCGCATGTGCACTTTGGCGGCGGCAGCCCGACCCTGCTGAGCGATGCGGACTTTGCCGCCATCACCGGCACGATCGTCTCCGCCTTTTGCGCGCTCATGG
>JALWUB010000445.1 GCA_026993275.1 Robiginitomaculum sp.
CGGCTGGCGGCAAAGGCGCGCTGGCGCAGGGTCAGCACATCGAGAAGGTCCGTCTGCCCGGCCTGGTAATTGATTTGCGCCAGCCGCAGGGTTTCGTTGGCGGCAGCCTCGGCAGCGCGCAGATAGCTGCCGCGCTCCTGCAAGGTGCGCCAGCGGTCAAGGCCGTTTTCAACATCCGCATAGGCGTTCAGCACGCTCTGGCCATAGCGCGCCAGGGCCTGGCGCTGCGCCGCCTTGGCAGACTCGATGCGGGCCCGGCGCAAACCGCCATCAAACAGGGGCGCCGCCAGTTGCGCGCCCAGATTCACCAGCACATTGCGTCCGGAAAAGAGATCGCTGCTGCGGGGTGCCGCGGCATTGAGGGTGGCGGAAAGGTTGAGCACCGGCCAGCGGTCGGCCCGGGCCGAAGCGCTGAGCGCGAAGGCCGCGCGCACATCGGCCTCGGCAGCCAGCACATCCGGGCGCCGGTGCAGAAGCTGCACCGGCGTGCCCGCGGGCACTGGCGCGGGGCACTCGGGCAGGCTGTGCCTGAGATGGATGCGGGCATCGGGATAGCGCCACAGCAGCACCTGCAGGGCGCGCAGGGCATTGCGGCGGGCGTTTCTGGCGGCGGCAAGATTGTCGCGGGCGCTGGCGACATCGGATTGCGCCAGCACCAGATCCTTGCGGGCGGAAAAGCCAAGGCGCTTGCGCGCCTTGACGATGGCAAGCGTGTCTTCCTGGGCCTTCAGGGTGGCAGCGCTCAGCTCGCTTTGCAACTGGCTTTCAATGGCGAGGAAATAGGCGCGCGCGGTTTGCACCGCCAAAGACAGGCGCGCCGCCTCGAGGCGCGCCCCGGCGGCGCGCAGATCTGCGGCCCGGGCGGCGCTGGAGGCCGACAACCGGCCCCACAGATCGGCCTCCCAGTTGGCGCTGAGCGAGGCACCAAGGCTTTTGCGCCTGGCCAGGCCGCCGCCCAGCGTGTCGCTCTGGCTGGCCGAGCCGCCGCCATTGAGCACCGGCAAAAGTGCGGCATTTGACTGGCGCAGCAGGGCTTTGGCGCGCACCACATTGTCGGCGGCAATGGCAATGTCGCGATTGGCGCTGAGCGCCTCGCCAACCAGCTGACGCAGCGCCGGGTCATCAAAATCATCAAGCCAGTGCCCGCCCACGGCCTCATCCAGCGCCGCGGCGGACCAGGCCTTGGGCAGCGGCATTTGCGCACGGGTCTGTGCCGTGATGTCCTTGAGCGGCGCGCGATAGGCGCAGGCGCCCAGCGCCAGGGCAAGCAGAACCGGGGCAGCCTTATTCATAACGCAGGGCCTCTATGGGGTTGAGACGGGCGGCACGGCGCGCCGGAAAATAGCCGAAGAACAGCCCCACGGCGGCGGCCGAGCCCAGCGCCAGCAGGATAATCTGCGGACTGATGGACACCGGCCAGTGCCCGGTCCTGGCGGCAAGCAGGGCAATGGCAAAGCCGATGAGAATGCCGATCAGGCCGCCAACGGAGCACAGCACCAGCGCCTCGGTCAGAAACTGCACCAGAATGTCGCTGCCGCGCGCCCCCAGCGCCATGCGCAGGCCGATCTCGCGGGTGCGCTCGGTGACCGAGACCAGCATGATGTTCATCACCCCGACACCGCCAACAAACAGCGACACGGCGGCGGTGAAGGCCAGCAGCAGCCCCATGGTTGCCTGCGTCGCGGCGCGGGCGCGGATGAAGTCGGCAATGTTGAACAGCATGAAGTCATCATCGGCCCCCGCCCGGATATGGCGCCGGGCGCGCATGAAGTCCATGACCGCGCCTTGCGCCTGTTTCATGTCCTCGCCATCAGCAACCATGACCTCGATGCGGGCGACATTTTTTGGCGTCGTCGGGTGCGCGCCGACGATGCGGTTGCGCGCCGTGCTGATGGGAATGAGAACAATGTCGTCGCGGTCAGAACCAAAACTGCTTTGCCCCTTTTCCTGCAGCACGCCGATGACCTTCACCGGCACGTTGTTGATGCGGATGCGCTGGCCCAGCGGACTGGTGCCGTCAAACAGGTTCTTGACCACGGTCTGGCCAATCACCGCCACCGCGGCGCCCACGCGCACATCATGGGGGCTGAACAGGCGCCCCTCCACCGGTTTCCAGTCATGGATCTCGAAATAGGCGGTGTCGGTGCCGGTCATCTGCGTGGACCAGTTGGTCTGGCCGGACACCGCAGTGACGCCGGCATTGAGCTGGCCGCTGACGGCGCGGACGAAGGGCAGGGTTTTCAGTGCCGCCACGTCGGCTTCGGAAAACGGCGCCGAGGTGCCCGCTCCCGAGGAGACGCCATAGCGGCGCCGCGCGCCCGGGCGCAGGGTCAGCGTATTGGCCCCAAGCGCGGAAATCTGCTGGTCGATGAGGGCCTTGGCGCCCTGGCTGATGGACATCATCGCCATCACCGAGGCGACGCCGATGATGATCCCCAGCATGGTCAGAAAACTGCGCAGGGCATTGGCAAACAGCGCTTCGAGCGCCGAGCCGAGAGCAACGGAAAACTTCATGCGCCATCCCGCCTTTCGTCGGATTCGATGCGGCCATCGCGAAAATGGATCTGCCGCCCGGCATAGGCGGCCACGTCCGGCTCGTGCGTGACCAGCACGATGGTGATGCCGGAGCGGTTGAGCTGCACCAGCAGGTCCATGATGTCTTTCGAGGTTTTCGTGTCCAGCGCCCCGGTGGGCTCGTCAGCCAGGATAATGCGCGGACGGCCGGCCAGCGCCCGGGCGATGGCAACACGCTGTTGCTGGCCGCCGGACAATTGCGCCGGGCGGTGGTCCATGCGCTCTTCCAGGCCCACCAGCCTCAGGCATTCGCGGGCGCGGGCATCGATATCGCCCACATCATGGCGGGCATAACGCAGCGGCAGCTTGACATTTTGCAGCGCACTGGCGCGCGGCAGCAGGTTGAATTGCTGAAACACGAAGCCAAGCGTGCGGTTGCGCAAATCCGCGAGCGCGCTCTGGC
>JALWUB010000446.1 GCA_026993275.1 Robiginitomaculum sp.
TCGACTTGCACGGCAAGTCCCCTGTTACCGATATCATGATCATTGCCAGCGGACGCTCGCACCGCCATGTCGGCGCCATTGCCGACCATGTGCTGCGCGCCCTCAAGAAGGCCGGTCTGGGCAAGGTCGCCGTCGAAGGCCTGCCCGCCTGCGACTGGGTGCTGGTCGATGCCGGTGATGTCATCTTGCACCTGTTCCGCCCGCAGGTGCGGGCATTTTACAATCTTGAAAAGATCTGGTCCGCACCGGCGCTGCCAGAGCCGCAGGGTGCTGCCGGGTGAAACTGACCCTGGGGGTTGTTGGCCGCCAGCGCACCGGGCCCGAAGAGGCGCTGGCCGATGATTATCTCGCCCGGGCCAATGCCCTGGGCCGCGGCCAGGGGCTGTCGCCTGTGAGCCTGCGCACTTTCCCGCCGCGTCATGCGACGGGGCGCGAAGAGATCACCGCCATGGTGCTGAAGGCCCTGGAGCCCGGCACCACACGGCTGGTGCTGGATGAGCGCGGCACGGACATGGGTTCGCAAGACTTTGCCACACTGCTGGCGCGCCTGCGCGATGACGGGGCCGGGCATGCGGCGGTGCTGATTGGCGGCGCCGGGGGCTGGGCCGAGCCAATGCGCCGCGGCGCCGCGGCCGTACTGCGTTTTGGCCGCTGGACCTGGCCGCACCGGCTGGTGCGCGTCATGGCGGCCGAACAGATCTATCGCGCCCTGTCGATCCTGGCTGGCGCGCCCTATCACCGGGAGGGCTAGGGTGGCCAGGGTGGGCGCATGGCGCACAGGCCTGATGGCGCTGTTCCTTCTGCTGGGGGTTCAGGCCGCCAGCGCGCAGACCGCCCCCGGCCGTGACGAAGAAAAACGGCTGGAGGCCGCCCGCGACAAGGCGCAGGCGCAAGCGCGCAAACTGCGCCAGGACTCGGCGCAGATCAACAGGGACATTGCCAGCCTGCAACAGCAATTGATTGCCCTTGCCGCGCGCCGCGACGCCTATCAGCAGCAATTGGGCGAAACCGAGGACACGCTGGCCGCCCTGTCGCGGCAGGAAACCGCAATCCTGGCCAGGCTCGAAGCCAGGCGCGCCGCGCTGATGGATTTTCTGGCCGCGCTGGAGCGTTCCGGAATGGAACACCCGCCAGCCCTGGCGGTGTCCCCCGATGACGCAATCGCCGCCGCCCGCGCCGCCATGCTGTTGTCCCAGGCGGCGCCGCAATTGCGCGCGCGCGCGGATGCGCTGGCGGCCAGTCTGCGCGATCTGGACGCTGTGCGCCGCAAGGCCAGGGCCGAAAAGGCCCGTATTGCCGCGCAGCAAAAGCGCCTCGATGAAAGCACCGTGAATTTGCAGAGCCTGCTCACTCAACGCCGGGCGCTGGAGCGCAAGGTGCGCAAGAATGCGGTTGATGCGGAACGCCGGGCGAAAGTTCTGGCCTCGCGGGCATCAACCTTGCGTGAACTCATCAGCCAGCTGGAAGCCGCCGCCAGCCGCGCCGCGCCGCGGCGCAAGCCTGTGCCCGGACGGCCGGGGCAGGGCACTGCCGTTCTGCTGCCGCGCCACAAGCCCGCGGCCGGGGCCGTGCCGCCCGCAGACCCGTTTGTGGCCCCGACCGGGCGTTTTGCGGACAGCCGCGGGCTTTTGCCCTTGCCGGTCAAGGGCCGCATCGTGCGCGCCTTTGGCCAGGCAGAGGATGCCGTGCACCGCTCCGGCATCGTGATTCAGGCCCGCCGCGCCGCCCAGGTCACCGCCCCGTTCGATGCGCGCATACTGTATTCGGGGCTGTTCAGAAACCTCGGGCGTCTCTTGATCATGGACGTTGGTGGGGGTTACCTTATCATCATTGCCGGTCTGGAACGCTCTTATGTCGTCCCGGACCAGTTTGTCCTGGCCGGGGAGCCTGTTGGCGAACTGGCCAACAGGTCCAAACCGGCGCCGGAACTGTTTATGGAGTTGCAGAAAAACAACCGCTCCATAGATCCGGCGCCATGGCTGGCGAACACGCAAGGCGGGGGCTGAGCAGCGGGGCGGCTGACAGGCGGCCGGAGGCCGCGAAAACTGGCCCGGGATTTGAATGGCAATACCGGGTTTTGAGAAGGTGAACACGATGCGCTATTTTTCTTTGGTGATTGTCGCGGTTGCAGGCCTGCTGGCCGGCGGCGCCGGGCTGACGCTGAGCATGGCCTCTGCGGATGCTGGCGACAAGGCGACATTCGAGGAACTCGGCCTGATGGGCGATATCCTCAACCGCATCAAGTCCGACTATGTGACCGATACCGACGAGCCCAAGCTGGTGCAGGCCGCCATTCAGGGCATGCTGCGCTCGCTCGATCCGCATTCCAGCTATCTGCCGCCAGAGGCGTTTCATGAAATGCAGGTGCAGTCGAGCGGTGAATATGGCGGCCTGGGCATCGAGATCACCACCGAACAGGGCGTCATCAAGGTGGTCTCGCCGATTGACGACACACCGGCCCAGCGCGCCGGCATCAAGGCGGGCGATTACATCACCGGCGTCAATGGCAAATCCATTCTCGGCCAGAGCGTTGACGAGGCGGTCGAACAGATGCGTGGCCCGGCCGGGTCGCCGATCACCCTGACCATTGCCCGCAAGGGCGTTGAAGAGCCCATTGACATCAAGATCGTCCGCGCGGTCATCACCGTGCACTCTGTGGACTGGCATGTGGAGGACGGTGATCTGGGCTATATCCGCATCAAGACCTTCAACGAGAACACGGGCGACCTGCTCGAGGAAGCCTTTGCGGGCTTGCGCAAAAAGCTCGGCAGCAAGCTGCGCGGCATCATCCTTGACCTGCGCAATGACCCAGGCGGCTATCTGAGCCAGGCCATTGCCGTTTCGGATGCGTTTCTTGATGGCGGCGAAGTGGTGTCCACACGCGGCCGCAATCCCGAAGATATCGAACGCTACAATGCCCGGCGCGGCTCGCTGGCCAAGGACCTGCCGGTGGTGGTGCTGATCAATGG
>JALWUB010000447.1 GCA_026993275.1 Robiginitomaculum sp.
ACAGGCGCTTGCGGCCAAAGCGCGACGCCAGAAACCCGGTTGCCGGGGTCATGATCGCGGCGGCGACGATATAGGAGGTCAGCACCCAGGACACCTGGTCACGGGTGGCCGACATGGCGCCCTGGATGTGCGGCAGCGCGACATTGGCGATGGTGGTGTCGATGGCCTGCATGGTGGTCGCCAGCATCACCGAAAAGGTGATCAGCATGCGGTTTGGCGGCACCGTGAAACCGTCTTCTGTGCGTTTACCCGGCATCGGCGCCAAACCAGTGCAGGGGCGTGCGCAAGACACCCGGCAGGTCGCGGCGGTGGCCGGTGTCGATGCGCACGCGCACGCTCATGCCGGCGCGCAAGGGCGGCGCATCCTTTGGCACATCAATGGCCAGGCGCACGGGAATGCGCTGCACCACCTTGACCCAGTTGCCCGAGGCGTTTTGCGGCGGCAGCAAGGCAAACTCGGCGCCGCTGGCGGGGTTGATGCTGTGCACCCTGCCCGTCCAATTGCGCCCGGGATAGGTGTCCACATGAAACACCGCGCGCTGGCCCGGGCGCACGTGGGTCAACTGGGTTTCCTTGAAATTGGCTTCCACCCACAGGCCCTGATCCGCGACCACGGCCATGACCGGCTGGCCCGGCACGACGAAATCGCCCCGCACCGGCACATGGGCAGCTATGCCGCTTATGGGCGCGCGCACCCTGGTGTGCTCCAGGTTCAGTTCCGCGGCCTGCACCCTGGCGATGGCAGCGCGCACGCGCGGGTGATGCTCCGGCGGCGCTTCGGGGTCGCCAAGCTGCGCCAGCAGCACTTTCAGCTCCTGCTCGCGCACCGCCAGCACATCGGCGGCCACATCCCGGCGGTGGCGATATTCATCCAGCGTCGCGGCCGAAACCACCTTGGTGGCGACCAGCTTTTCGCGGCGCTTCAGTTCGCGCTCGGCATAGTCCAGATCATTGCGCGCCTGGTCGCGCTGCTTGCGCTTTTGCCAATAACTGGCCTGGCCGGAGCGGATCTGCCCGATGGCCTCGTCGCGGGCGGCGCGCGCCGCGGCCAGGGCGGCGGCATAATCGCCCTCGTCAATGGCAAACAGCAAATCCCCTGCCGCAACCGGCTGGTTGCTGTGCACATAAACCGCCTTTATGGGGCCAGGCACCCGGGCGCTGATCTGCGCCTTGTCGGCCTTGACATAGGCATTCTCGGTCTGCACCCAGCGGCCGCCTCTGGCATAGACCCACAGCGCCGCAAGAGCGATGCAGAGCAGCGGCAGACCCATGGCGAAACTGCGAAAATGGCGCCAGCGCCAGACCCGGGGCCAGACCGCAGCCATGGAGCGCGGCAGCGCTTGCAGCTCAAGCGCCGCCTGCGCCTCGGCTTCCTGTTCTTCCGGCAGCACGTTCATGCGGGATCATCCTGGCCAAGATTGCTCTTGAAGCGTTGCAGGGCTGCAAGCAGCGCCTCTACCTCCTCCGGGCTGAACCCGGCCAGCCCCTTGCGCATCACCTGCGCGCCAAGACTGCGGATCTGTTGCAAGAGCGGCTCTGCCGCCCCGGTGACATAAAGGCGCACGGCACGCCGGTCGCGCAAATCGGCGCGGCGCTCCAGAAGCCCGGCCTGCTCCAGCGCGTCGAGCTGGCGCGTCAGGCTCATGGGGCGCACTTCCAGAAGATCCGCCAGCGCCTTCTGGTTGATGCCCGGCTGGCGGTTGACATGGATCAGCACACGGCATTGCGCCTGGGTCAGGCCCAGAGGGCGCGATTCATCATTGACGCTCTTGCGGATGGCCCGGGCGCTGTCAATGATGGCAAAGGCCAGCGCCCGGTTGCGTTCGATATCAGACATGGCGGCATGCAATACTCTGCTAGACTGATAATAAGCTATGCTTATCATACGCCGGGGTCAACAGGGTTTGGCGGCTATGGTTGATAGAGTGTGTGTGCAGGGAGCCAGAGCAGACCCTAATCCACCCAGAAACTGGGCAGGAACAGCACCAGTATGGTGAACATTTCCAGCCGCCCGACCAGCATGGCCAGCGACAGCACCCATTTGGCAAAATCGGGCAGAGTGGAGAAATTGCCCGCCGGGCCGACAATGCCGCCAAGGCCGGGACCGACATTGCCCATCGCCGTGGCGGCACTGGACAGTGCCGTGGTGGTGTCCAGCCCGGCAAAGGACAGCGCCAGGCCGGCAATGGCAAAACAGGCAAAATAGACGAAGAAGAAATCATAGACCGAAAACAGCGCCGATTCGGGCAGCGGCACGCCGTCATAGCGCAGCGGCTGCACCAGGTGCGGGCTGATCATGCGGCGCACGAAGGCACGCAGGCCCTCTATGGCGACCTGAAAGCGGAAGATCTTGATGCCGCCGGACATCGACCCGGCGCAGCCGCCGACAAACATCAGCACGAAGAACAAGGGCCCCAGCGCCGGCGCCCAGCGCTGAAAGTCGCCAAAGGCATAGCCGGTGCCGGTGACCATGGAAATGACATTGAACGCCGCCAGCCGCAGCGGGTTTTCGCTGTAATTGGTCCCGGCCACCACCAGATAGACCGTGACCCCGGCGATCAGCACGGCCAGCAGCGCCAGGAAGCCGCGCACCTGGGCGTTCCTGAACAGGGCCGCCGGATTGCCGCGCGCCGCGAGAATGTAAACCGCGAAAGGCAGCGCCCCCAGAACCATGAACACATTGGCGGCGATATCGGCGCCGCCGCTGGCATAGGCGGCAAAGGAGGCATCGGAATTGGCAAAGCCGCCCGTGGCCAGGGTGGTCATGGACAGGCAGATGGCATCAAAGGCAGGAATGCCCAGCATCCAGTAAACCCCGGCGCAGAGGACGGAAAGCCCCAGATAGGCAAAGCCGATGCCGATGGCGATGGCCTGGGCGCGCGGCAGGATCTTGCCCATGGGCTCGAACCATTCGGCCCGGAACAGCTGCATGCCGCCAACCCGCAGCA
>JALWUB010000448.1 GCA_026993275.1 Robiginitomaculum sp.
CAATGTCCTCATGCGCTGGCGCATTGTCCTGCAGGCCATCGCCATCGTCATGCTGCTGATCGGGTTTTTCCTCAAGGCCAAGATGCGCGGCGGCTGACATGGTGCGGCTCAACAGGATTTACACACGCACCGGCGATGATGGCAGCACCGGCCTGGTTGGCGGCGGCCGTGTCAGCAAGGCAGACCCGCGGGTGGCCGCCTATGGCGAGGTGGACGAGCTGAACAGCGCCATTGGCCTGGCCCTGTGCGCCATATCGGACAAGAGGCTGCACCAGGTCTTGCGCGGCATTCAGAACACGCTCTTTGACCTGGGCGCCGATCTCGCCACGCCCGGGCCGGACCCGCAGGACAAGCCGGTCTTGCGCATTGGCGCCAAGGCCGCCAGCGGGCTGGAAACACAGATAGACAAGCTGAATGACGATCTGGAGCCGCTGCGCAGTTTCGTGCTGCCGGGCGGCTCCGAGGCGGCCGCCCGCCTGCATATGGCGCGCGCCATATGCAGGCGGGCGGAACGGCAGGCGGTGGCGCTGGCACAGATGGAAGACGTGAACGCCAATGCCCTGCTGTATCTCAACCGCCTGTCGGATTTTCTGTTTGTCGCTGCGCGCTGGTGCAATGATGCCAGCCAGGCTGGCGACATTCTGTGGGTTCCTGGTGCGGACAAGTGACATTCTTCGCCTGCGGGCCTTTACGATGGCTCAAGCACACATGATATTGCGGCAACACAAGTGGCAGATCTGGCAAGGAGCGAATCCATGAAGGTTCTCGTGCCCGTCAAACGGGTGCTCGACTATAACGTCAAGGCAAGGGTCAAGCCGGACGGGTCCGGCGTTGATCTGAGCAATGTCAAAATGTCCATGAATCCGTTTGGCGAAATTGCCGTGGAAGAGGCGGTGCGGCTGAAGGAAAAGGGCATTGCCAGCGAGATCGTCGTGGTGTCCATCGGCCCGCAGCAGGCCCAGGAGACCATCCGCACGGCGCTGGCCATGGGCGCCGACCGGGGCATTTTGATCCAGACCGATGAACAGGTCGAGCCGCTGAGCGTTGCCAAGCTGCTGAAGGCCGTGGTGGACGAAGAACAGCCGCAATTGGCAATCCTGGGCAAGCAGGCAATCGATGATGATGCCAACCAGACCGGACAGATGCTGGCCGCCTTGCTGGACTGGCCGCAGGGCACATTTGCCTCAAAGCTGGAGATTGCCGATGGCAAGGCCAAGGTCACGCGCGAAATTGATGGCGGGCTGCAGACCCTTTTGCTGGAACTGCCGGCCGTGATCACCACGGACTTGCGCCTCAACGAGCCGCGCTATGCCAGCCTGCCCAATATCATGAAGGCCAAGCGCAAGCCCATCTCCATGAAAACGCCGGATGATTATGGCGTGGCCATCGAAACCCATCTTGAGCAAATCAGGGTCTTTGAGCCGCCCAAGCGCAAGGCCGGGGTGATTGTCGAATCCGTGGCTGAACTTGTGGATAATCTGAAGAAAGCGGGGGTGATCTGATGGCCATTCTGGTAATTGCCGAACACGACAACACACAGCTTTCGGACGCCACCGGCAAAACCGTGACGGCCGCGGCGAAAATCGGCGGTGATGTGGATATTCTGGTGGCCGGGCATGAAGCCGGCGATGTGGCGGCGCAGGCCGCCAAGATCGCCGGGGTGCGCACCGTTCTGCATGCCGATGGCGAGGTGCTGGCCAAGCAATTGGCCGAAGCCATGCAGGCGCTGATCGTGCCGCTGGCCAAAGACTATGACGCCATTCTCGCTCCGGCGACCACCAATGGCAAAAACTATCTGCCGCGGGTGGCGGCAAAGCTGGATGTGATGCAGATCTCCGAAATTGTCGAGGTGAAGGCGCCGGACACGTTCGTGCGCCCGATCTATGCCGGCAATGCCATGCAGGAGGTGCGCTCGAAGGACCCCATCAAGGTGATTACCGTGCGTCCCACCGCATTTGACGCGGCCAGCAATGGCGGCGCCGCTCCGGTGGAGAGCATTGACGCGCCGCAAGGGCCGTTCAAGGCGAAGTTTGTTGGCGAGGAGCTGACCAAGTCGGATCGCCCGGAACTGACAACAGCCAGGATTGTCATTTCCGGCGGCCGCGGCATGGGCTCGGCGGAAAACTTCGCCATGCTTGACCGCATTGCCGACAAGCTCGGCGCGGCGGTGGGGGCATCGCGCGCCGCCGTCGATGCGGGGTTTGTGCCCAATGACTATCAGGTTGGCCAGACCGGCAAGATCGTGGCGCCGGAACTGTATATTGCCGTTGGCATATCCGGGGCCATCCAGCACCTTGCCGGCATGAAGGATTCCAAGATCATCGTCGCCATCAACAAGGATGAGGATGCGCCGATCTTCCAGGTTGCCGATTACGGCCTGGTCGAGGACTTGTTCAAGGCCCTGCCCGAACTGGAGGCAGCGCTCTGAAGGCTGTGTGCCCAGGAGAGACGCCCATGTTTATCGAAACCTGCTCAACCCCCAATCCCGCAACACTGAAATTCTTGCCGGGCCGGGAGGTGTCGCCAGGCGGCGTGCATGACTTTCGCGATGCCGAAGCGGCCAAGGCCTCGCCGCTGGCCGAAGCGCTGTTTGCCCAGGAGGGAGTCAGGGGCGTGTTTCTGGGGCCGGACTTCATCGCCATCACCAAGGACGACGCGCACGAATGGGCGCACATCAAACCGGCCTTGCTGGGCGCCATCATGGACCATTTCCTCTCCGGCGCGCCGGTGCTGGCCGATGGCTCCGCTGGCGGGGCCGAGGAGGTGTATGAGGGCGAAGACGCGGAAATCGTGGCCCAGATCAAGGAGCTGATCGATACCCGTGTGCGCCCGGCCGTGGCCCGCGATGGCGGCGATATCGTGTTTTCGCGCTTCGATCCGCAAAGCGGCCTGGTCTATCTGCACATGCGCGGCGCCTGCGCCGGGTGTCCGTCATCGGCAATGA
>JALWUB010000449.1 GCA_026993275.1 Robiginitomaculum sp.
CAGCACCACGACAGCCCAGCCAATGGCAACGGCAATCGCCGTGATGGCGCAAATGCGCAAGGTCAGTCGAAGACGTGCATGCATGCTTTCCCCTTCCCCGGGCAGATGTGAAACAGCACAGTCCCCATGGTGTGATAACGCCACAGAAGCACGCGCACAACACCTGGGTCGAACGGGTTGCCCTTGCCAGGGTCTGTAAACTGGTCCGTTTCCTGGCCCTAAGGGGCCCCGAGCTTTTGCTTCCGGCCCGGCCAGCGCCGGAACAGCTTCCTGAAGGAGTCTGCCCCCGCCTGGTGCATGGCGCCGGCGCGGAACACCCGCCCGGCGGCCCACAGCACGATCACGGTGGTGGCGATCATCACCAGCGTGGTGCCGATGATCTGGTAGAGCGGCGGGTCCGCAGGCAGCCGCGCCATCATGATGAAGGGGGTGAACAGCGGAATCCATGACAGGAAGGAGAGAATCGGCGAATCCGGGTCCTTGATGATGAACACCAGGGTCAGTATCGGGATCATCAGCACGAAAATCAGCGGGCTCATCAGCGTCTGTGCTTCCTGCAGGGTCTCGCACAAAGAGCCCAGCGCCAGGAAGATCGAGCCGAACATCAGATAGCCAAACACGAAATAACCGAAAAACGGGATGACCAGGGACGGGTTGAGCACCGCGGCGAGCAGGGCCGCGGCCTTGCCGCTGCCCGGGGGCAGGACCTGCCCGCCAATGGCGGTGGCCAGCACCCCGGCCAGGGCCCAGCCGGACAGCAATGTCAGGCTGACCGCGGCGACGCCCAGCAATTTGCCGGTGAGCAGGGCGCGCACCGGCGCCGCGCACAGCAGCGAATCCAGCACCTTCCCGGATTTTTCCTCAATGGTGCTGGTCAGCAGCATGTTGGCCACCGAGAACACCACGCTCCACAAGATGAAGGCGAACATGACGGCGGCAAAGAAGGGCGCCGTGTCACGCGCCGTCACCTCGGCATTGCCGGCCGCCTTTTCCGGCGACAGGGAGGACATTTTGGGCTCCAGCGCGGTGATGGCGCGCACGGTTGCGGCAGGCAGGCCCGCCCTGGCAAAGGCATCGGCGCGCATCTGCTCGCGCACGGCGCGGCGGATCAGGCCCTTCAGCCTCTGCTCGGTGATGGCGGCATTCCAGTAATCCACCGCAACATTGCCATCGTCGATACGGCGGATGAACACCGCCGCATAGAGCGGCCGCGGCCCCAGCGGGCCGTCCACTTTCCTGTCGCCCAGAAGATAGGGGCGCAGCGCCGCCGCGCTTTGCGCCGGGGGCGGCACCATGACGTAATTGTCCTTGATCGCTGACAGGGCGGCGCGGCCGCCCGGCCCCAGCAGCGCCCTGACGGCCTGCATGTCCGCACCGGCATCAAGCGCGGCCAGCGCCTGTTTTGCCGCATCCTGCTCGCCGGGCAGGCGCATCAGGCCCCTGAGAATGTCGCGCGCCTCCTGCGCGTGCTTGCGCTGCAAGGCGTCGGCAATGGCGGCCTGATAGTGGCCATCCGCATCAAGCACGCTGAAATAGCGCGTTGGCGTGGCCCGCTCCATCAGGATCGGCACGGCAATGCCCAGCAGCATGAACACCGGCACAAAGGCCAGGGAAATCCAGAATCCCGGGGTGGCGACATAAGAGAGATATTCACGCCGGGCGATCAGATAGATATGGCGCATCAGCGGGCCTCCCGGACCTTGTCCTGGTCCACCAGGTGCACGAAGACGTCATGCAAGTGCCGCTTTTGCGGCTCGAAGGCGCTCAGCGGCACACCGGCCTCGACACAGGCGCGCAGCACTTCCTGCACGTCCCGGCCCGGCGCCAGCGCCACCTGCCAGCACTGCCCGTCCTCCCGGCCCGCGCTGTCGCACGCCTCGACACTGTGCACCAGCCCGTCCAGGGCCGCGGCCAGACCGGTCCCGGCACTGGTGCGCACCTGCACCGTGCGCGGCAGCGTCTGCAAGGCCTCGCCCACGCCGCCATCAAAGATCTTGCGGCCCTCCGAGAGCAGCACGATGCGGTCGCACAGGCGCTCGGCATGCTCCATCACATGGGTGGAAAACAATATGGTCTTGCCCTGCATGGCGAGGCTTTTCATCAGCTCTTCCAGGGCGCGCTGATTGACCGGATCAAGGCCGGAAAACGGCTCGTCGAGAATCACCAGGTCCGGGTCATGGACAATGGCGGCAATGATCTGCACCTTTTGCGCCATGCCCTTGGACAGGGTCTTGACCTTCTTGCGGGCAATCGCGCCCAGGCCGAACTGTTCCAGCAGTTCCAGCGCCCTGCGCCGGGCATCGCCCGCCGCCATGCCTTTCAGGCGCGCAAAGAACACGATCACCGCCAGGGTGGTCATCTTGCGGTAAAGGCCGCGCTCCTCGGGCAGAAAGCCGACCCGGTCCAGCACGGCAAAGTCCGGCGCCGCGCCAAACAGGCGCGCCGTGCCCCGGTCCGGCTGCAAGATGCCCAGGCCAATGCGCAGGGAGGTCGATTTGCCCGCGCCATTGGGGCCCAGAAAGCCGGTAATGGAGCCGGGATTGACGGCAAAGCTGAGGTCGCGGACCGCGCGCTTGCCGGCAAACGCCTTGCTGACCCCCTCAAGCGCGAACACCGGGCCGCTCATGGGCGCCTCATGCAAATGCTGCAGCTCTCAAAGACGGTCCCCGGCTGTGCGCGGCTCACATCATCGCACTGATCAGGCTGACAATCCAGCCGATGACGGCGGTGCCAACAGCAAGGCCGGTCATGGTGGCATACCAGCTGCCGCCGCGGCGCAGGCCGAAGCCGATCGCCAGGCTGATGACATAGACAATCACCAGCGCCTGAAACCAGTTCACCCCGGCGGCAAACACCATGGAAAGATAAAACGTCGCCAGGCCGATCAGCACCGCGCTCCACAAGGTCAGGCGGGTGATGGCGGCATAGGTGGCGCGCTTGTC
>JALWUB010000450.1 GCA_026993275.1 Robiginitomaculum sp.
CTTTGCAGCAGGCGCCGGGTGCCGCCATAGCCGTCATGGGGCGCAATCACCAGTTCGCCGGCGCGCACAAGGTTCAGCACCAGGTCAATCGCCGCCATGCCCGACGCGGTGACCACCCCGCCGGCGCCGCCTTCCAGTTGCGCCAGGGTGCTGGCCAGGGCATCGCGATTGGGATTGCCGCCGCGGCCATAGTCATAGGCGCCCATCTGGTCCAGCCCGGCAAAGCAATAAGTGCTGGAGAGATAAAGCGGCGGAATCACGGCCTTCCAGGCCGGGTCATCGCCGATATGGGCACTGGCGCACAGCGTGGCGCCATCAGCAGGCTTGGCGGACATGGCAGGGCTCCTGGCAAAAACGGGAAAGAAGGGGGCTCAGCTTTTGCGTTTCCTTCAGGAACGCATCATGGCCATAGGGCGAGCTTATGGTGCGCAATAGCGCCGGGCCGCCAAGGCGGGCCTGCAGGGCCTGCATTTCCTCCGGCGGCGCCAACTGGTCCGAATCCACCGCGATCAGCAGGGCCGGGGTGCGGATGCCCTCAGGCTCAATACGGTGCCGGTCGATGGATTCGCTCAAGGCGAGAAAGCGCGCGGCGGTCATGGTGCGGGCAAAGCGTTCGCCGCAATGGTGCAGATAGTCGCAGACATCAAAGCGCAAGGGCGCCTGCCCGCTCTGGCGGGCGCTGAAGCGGGCGGCAAACTCCTGCGGCGTGCGATAGGTGGTCATCGCCAGCTCGCGCGCCAGCCGCAGGCCGTCTTCGGCCTGCCCGCTGGCCAGCCCCAGGCGGACGATGCGGCGCTGAATGCCGCGCCAGGCCACGCCGGGCGGGTAGGGGCGGTGGCTGGCGCTGATGACGCACAACCGCTCCAGCCGCCCGGGATACAGGCGGGCAAAGGCCAGGCCCACCATGCCGCCATAGCTGGAGCCGATCACGGCGGCGGCGCGGGCAACGCCCAGCTGATCCAGCAGGATGCGCAGGCGGCTGGCCTGGTCCTCCGTGGTCACGGCCGCCTGCTGGCCCGCGCCGTCTTCCGGGGCATACTCCATGCCCAGAACGCGAAAGCGCCGCAGGTCGATGGCGCCGCCCTGGCAGACGAGTTCCGGCCACCAGCCTTGCCGTTCGCCAGCCTCGCCAGCCACAAAGCGGCTGGCGGAAATGCCGCCGAGCACGACCACCAGCGGCGCACCGGCGGGGCCGTAAAGGCGCCCGGTGATGCGCTGGCCAGACTGGTCTCTGGCCTGGATGTCTTCAGGGGGTGAAAGCGTGCGGGCTCTGCCGTGCCGGGCCATGGTCTTCGTCCTGTCTCAAGGCGCCGGTCCATCGGCGCCAACAGGAAGAAGTGAAGGACTGGCCTTCTCCTCTCATCTGCCGGCTGCGCAAGCGCTGCCGAAGGACTTAGCACCTTTCCGGCCAATAGCGGCCGGGGGTTGCTCCAGCGTCACAGGGCCTTTCCCTCGGCTGGTCTTGATGAGTGGGGCTGTCTTGCGGGCAAAAGCGGGCTGGGTCAAGAGCAAAGTGGCAGTGCCGGGTTGTCTGGCCCTGGATCAAGGGTGCAGTCCAATTGTTTAGTTTAAGCCTAAGTTAGAACAATCAGGCTAAGAGGGAAGGGATGGGGGGGTTGCATGCACGCTGAAACAACCAGGCCGGCCGGGATGACGCTGAAGCGGGCGTTCCAGTTCATCATGGCCGTGTTCATCGTCTCGACACTGGCGATTTGCTCGCTTTCGCTCTATGCCGGGCATGTCACGCGCCAGGCCTTTGTTCACCAGAGCCGTCTGCTGAACCAGTATCACCGTGCGTTTGACCTCAGCACGGCGACGGAACAGCTGCTCTACACCAGTGCCGATCTCTCCAACAGCCTGTCGGATTCGTCCCTGCAGGCGTTTCAGGCCAGCCAGAGGGCCCTGCAGGCGCTGACCCAGCGGCTGGAGGACAAGGACCTTGCCGCCTTCGTCCAGAACAGCATCACGCAGATCCGCGATGGTTCGCTGGCCGCCATGGATGCCTATATCATGGACGACCGCAAGACCGGCGATGCGCACATGGCCAAGGTGCGCGCCCTGTCACAGGCTTTGCAGAAAAGGGTGCTGGCCAATCAGTCCGCGCGCCTGGCCGAGCTTGAAGCGGTCAAGAAAAAGGCCACAAGAGTGCATAAGGTGCTGGTCGGCACCAGTGCCGCGCTGGCATTTGTGTCCATACCCATTTCCCTTGCGCTTTTTGTGCTGATTTTCCGCCTGGTGTTCAGGCCGGTCCAGGAGATTGTGCACTGCCTCAGAAAGGCTGCGGACAATCTCGGAAACAGCCAGCATGTGCGCGTGCAGTCCCGCTATTCGGGAGAAATGGGCAGTGCGGCACGCGCGCTGAACCGTTTGCTGGATGCCACCGAAGACGCTTTGCAAAAGGCACGCGCCCATGCGCGGGAGGCAGAGCAGTCCGAGGCACGCTGGAAAATGATCCTGAATGCGTCGCCAGACCCGATCATGCTGCTTGATCCGCAAACCACAAGGATCGTCGATTGCAACCCGGCTGCCAGGTCTTTGTTTGGCATGTCTGAAGAGGACATCCTGCAGCGCAGCGCATATGATTTTCACGCCCATGAGCTCGAGGCGCTGGAAGCATTTCTGGATGGCATCAAAAGCGAAAACATGGCGCGTTCCGATGCCCTGTCATGCGGCCTTCAGGGCCGCAGGGTGCCGGTTTCCGTGATCGGCGTCCGGATCAGGGATGAGGGCCTGGATTCCATCATGGTCTGCATTCGCGATTTGACAGAAATCATGGAAAAGAACAGGGCCCTGGAGGAGGCCCGCAAGGAGGCCGAGCAGGCCAGCGAAGCCAAGAGCGCGTTTTTGGCGACCATGAGTCATGAAATCCGCACCCCGCTGAACGGCATGCTGGGCATGGCCCAGGCGCTGCAATACAGCCCGCTGGC
>JALWUB010000451.1 GCA_026993275.1 Robiginitomaculum sp.
TTGCGCGCGGCCTCGATCACCGCCATTTGCATGCCAAAACAGATGCCGAAATACGGCACCTTGTGCTCGCGCGCGAACTTGATGGCGCGAATTTTCCCCTCGCTGCCCCGCTCGCCAAAACCGCCAGGAACGAGAATGCCATGAATGCCCTCCAGGGCGGTCAGGGCACTGTCTTCATTCTCAAAGCTCTCGCTTTCGATCCACTTGATCTTCACACGGACATTGTTGGCAATGCCGCCATGGACCAGCGCTTCCATCAGCGATTTGTATGCATCGGGCAAAACCGTGTATTTGCCGACAACGGCTATGCTGACCTCGCCATCGGGATTGTGAATCCGGGCGGAGATTTCCTCCCAGCGGCTCAGGTCCGGCTCGTTTTCGTCCTTCAGGCCAAAATGCGACAGCACTTCGCGGTCCAACCCTTCCTGGTGATAGGACAAGGGCACATCATAGATCGACCCGGCATCGCGGGCGGCTATGACAGCGCTTTCCCGGACATTGCAGAACAGGCCGATCTTGCGGCGCTCGCCTTCGGGAATGGCATGTTCACAGCGGCACAGCAAAATGTCCGGCTGGATGCCAATGGCGCGCAATTCCTTGACCGAGTGCTGGGTGGGCTTGGTTTTCAGTTCTCCGGCAGCCTTGATGAAGGGCAGCAGGGTCACATGGATATAGGCTGCACGATCTCGGCCAAGCTCGAGGCCGACCTGGCGGATGCTCTCGAAAAACGGCAAGGCTTCGATGTCGCCGACAGTGCCGCCGATTTCACACAGAACGAAATCCACATCCCCGGCATCGGAGAGAATGAATTCGCGAATGGCGTCGGTGACATGGGGAATCACCTGCACCGTGGCGCCCAGATAGTCGCCGCGCCGCTCACGCTCGATGATGCGCTGGTAAATGCGCCCGGTGGTGATGTTGTCCGATTGCGCCGCAGGAACGCCCGTGAAGCGCTCATAATGGCCAAGGTCCAGATCGGTCTCGGCCCCGTCATCGGTCACATAGACCTCGCCATGCTGATAGGGCGACATGGTGCCGGGATCGACATTGAGATAGGGGTCCAGCTTGCGCAGGCGGACCTTGTAACCCCGGGCTTGCAGGAGCGCGCCAAGGGCGGCGGATGCGAGGCCTTTTCCCAGTGAGGAGACCACGCCGCCGGTGATGAAAATATACCGCGACATGGGCGTGCACACTATCCTCGATTCGCAAAAAGCGAAATCCCAATGTGAGAAAAATTACTCTTCTTCAGACCCGGTCTGACTGCCCTCTGGCGCCGGCTTGGGCTTGGCCGGTTTGGACTTGGCCGGCGCGGCTGGCGCGGCTGGCAGGCTGGGCGCCGGCGCGCCAATCACCACGCTGTCACTGCTCTTGCCCAGATTGGGCACAACCGTGAGCAGGATGCTGGTGGTGAAGAACATCGCGCCCAGAATGGCTGTTGCCCGGGTCAGCACATTGGCGGCGCTGCGCCCGGACATCAGGCTGCCTGGCCCGCCGCCAATGCCCAGCGCCCCGCCTTCGGAACGCTGCATCAGCACGGTCGCCACAAGCGCGACGCTGATCAGGAAATGAATCGTCAAGAGAACTGTTGTCATGGCATCCGGTCTTTGTCAGGCCGGTATTCAAGCGTGATCGCGAACACTGGCGAGGGCTATTTAGCGCAACTCAATTCCTGGCGCCAGTCCTTCACGCTTTGCCGCTGCAGTTTGTCCCGCAAGACATTCACCGTGCGGTTCACTTCGCCGCTGGTCCGTTCAAGCTCTGCACCATCGGCAAAGGCGGTATAGGCGCCAAGTGCCAATTCCTTGATCAGCCGCAGCCTTTGTTCGGTTTCGCCATCCGGTTCCAGCGCTTCGGTGGTCATTTCCACCAGTGCCGAGGCCAGTTCTTCGGCATCCGAATCGCCCCTGCCCCGCAAACGCCGCCGCAGTTCGCGGGCCAGGGCGTCGATTTCCTCCGGGTCAACCTCGGCTCCGGTTTCCGGATCGTTCAGCTTCAGTTCAATGGCAACGGTGATGCGCAAGGCCAGTGTCCGGATGCGCTCGCGGCTCATTTTCAGGCGGGCTTCCTCGATGGCCATTTCGGTTTCGAGCAGCGCTCCCGTATCGCCCTCAACCGTGCTTTTCAGCGTGTTGGGCGGATGAAAAAGCTCTGCACTGTTCTTGCGCGATGACGATGTGCGCCGGTCCGGGCCGACATAGCCGCCGGTGACAATGAAGCCCTTGCGGGCGCTGACCGAAGCATGCACGCGCGCTGCCAGGTCTCGGGTGGAAAAGGGCCGCAGCAGCAGATCGTCCACGCCTGAATCGATCAGCCTTTGGATGTTCTCGGCATTGCGGTCCCAGCTTGTGGTGATGGCGACGACAAAGGGATTGACCCCCACATCCCCCGTGCGCACCTTTTGCATGAGTTCGGCGACACCGCCGCCGGCATTGTGGGTTTCGGCAATGATCAGGTCATAATTCCCGTGCGAGACGTGCTGTTTGAAGTCCTTGAAATCCTGGACCGTTTCAATTTCACGAAAACCGATTTCAAACAAGGCAGCGCGGGTAACGCGCAAGTTGGTGCTGACCGGATCAAACAGCAACACCCGCGCATCGGCAAATTTCTTGCTCTTGTTCATACTCTGCCCACCCTGAATGCCCGCTACCGAGCATCTGAAAAAGCAGTATGAATTCAAGAGATTGCCAAGGCTTTACGGATTATGGTTAACCACTGTCAAAGCCGCATCGACAATGGCGGCAAAATCAGCGGCCTTCAGGCTGGCACCACCAATCAGGCCGCCATCGACATCGTCCAGCACGAATATGTCTTTGGCATTGCCAGGCTTGACCGAGCCGCCATAGAGCACGCGCGCCTGCGCCAGTTCCGCCCCGCCGTTCTCGCCCAGAACCGCGCGGATATGCGCGTGCATCTGTGCAATATCATGCAGCCCTGCGACCTTGCCCGTGCCGATGGCCCAGACCGGCTCATAGGCAATGATACAGTTTTGCGCTGACGCGCCGTCTGGCAGTGACCCGAGCAATTGGGATTTGACGACGTCCGCAGCGCGGCCGTCTTCGCGTTCAATCAGGGTTTCCCCCACACACACGATCACATCCAGCCCGGCGCGCAAGCCTGCTTCGGCCTTGAGTTTCACCAGGGCATTGTCTTCATGATGATCGGCCCGGCGTTCGGAATGGCCAACAATGACATAGTCCGCGCCCGCGTCTTTCAGCATCAGCGCCGAGACATCACCAGTATGCGCGCCGCAATCGGCAAAATGGCAATCCTGCCCGCCAGTCTTGATGCCGCCAGGGGCGCAGTCACGGCCCAGATCAGCCAGCAGGGTGGCAGGCGGGCAGATCAGCACATCAAGACTGTCCGGCGCGTGCCCGCCCAGCAGAGACGTCAATGCGTCAATTTCCTGCCTGTTGCCCTGCAGGCCGTTCATTTTCCAATTGCCGGCAATCAGCATCCGTCTTGTCATCTCTTGGTCCCCGCTATGCAAATGGTCAGGCCTGACCCTACAGGTCAGCGCCCTCTCAGGCAAAGGCCGTCAGCCCGCTTTCTTCCGGTCATAGGTCAGCGCCATGAACACGTCCTCCAGGCGCGGCTCTTCGGTGCGCAGATCGTTGATGCGCAGGCCCGTGGCACGCACCCGCTCAATCAGCTCCGCCACGGATTGCTTGCCAAACTTGTAGGAAATGGCGAGGCTGCCATCCTCGCGCAGTTCAACATTGTAATCACCCAGCCCGGGAGGAATGCCGTCCAGCGGCGTCATCGGGTCGATCACCAGGGTCTTGTGGTCTATGGCGTGCAGCAATTCCTCCTTGGTGTCGCAGGCCACGACCTCGCCATGGTTGATGATGGCAATCTGGTCACACAATTCCTGGGCTTCTTCGAGATAATGCGTGGTCAGCACAATGGTGGCGCCGCGCCGGTGCAAGTTGCGCACATAATCCCAGAGCTGGCGCCGCAATTCTATGTCCACGCCGGCCGTGGGCTCGTCCAGAACCAGGACCGGCGGATTGTGCACCAGTGCCTTGGCGATCAGCAGGCGCCGCTTCATGCCGCCTGACAGCTCGCGCACATAGGCATGCGCCTTGTCGGCCAGTCCCATGGCTTCGAGGATTTCCATGGACCGGCGCTCGGCCTTGGGCACGCCATAAAACCCGGCCTGAAACTCCAGACTCTCCAGCGGCGAAAAAAACGGATCCATGTTGATTTCCTGGGGCACGACGCCAATGGCGGCGCGGGCCTGGCGCGGGTTCTGGTCTATGTCAAAGCCCCAGATGGCCCCCTTGCCGCTGGTCTTGATGGTCAGGCCTGCGAAAATATTGATCAGTGTTGACTTGCCAGCGCCATTGGGTCCCAGCAGGCCGAAAATGGAGCCGCGCGGAATGCGCAGGCTGACGCCCTTGAGTGCCTCCTGCGGCGGCGTGTGGCGCCGCCCGGGATAGATCTTGCGAATCGCAACCGCTTCCAGCGCCAGATCCGGTGTCGTTGTAATCAAGCCCGCCATTGCTTTTCCTCTGCCGCCAGCGCATTGACGCCAGCCAGTGGCTGCATAAATATGCGCCCAGACGCCAAACAGCAATGCAGGAGTGCGCCAATGACGCCGCCGCAGACAGAAGAGGCCAACGCGCCATTGCCGCCGCACAAGACCATTTATGTGGAAACCGAGCGCGTGTGCTGCGATGGCGGCGGCGAACTGGGTCATCCCCGGGTCTATTACGACCTGGATGAAAACGGCGAAGCCCATTGTTTTTATTGCTGTGCCCACTTCATCCGCAAAACTTAGCCAGGATCGCCAGGCGCCAGATCGCCACGGCTCGAAACCATGACCGAGAGCGCAACGCAAAGATTGTCCGTCGCCCCGATGATGGACCGGACAGACCGGCATTGCCGCTTCCTGCACCGCCTGATCAGCCGCCAGACCTGGCTTTATACGGAAATGATCACCGCCAAGGCGCTGCTGCACGGCGATGCCGCGCGCCTGCTGCGCCATGATTCGTCTGAGCACCCGGTGGTCTTGCAGCTGGGCGGGGAAAACCCGCGCGAGCTGGCCCATGCCGCACGGCTGGGGCAAGAGGCCGGCTATGACGAGATCAATCTCAATGTTGGCTGCCCCTCGGACCGGGTGCAGTCGGGTGCGTTTGGTGCGGCACTGATGGCGCGGCCGGACCATGTTGCCGACTGCATTGGCGCAATGGCGGCGCAGGTGGGCATTCCGGTTACTGTCAAATGCCGCATCGGCATTGATGCGCAAAATCCGCAAGAGACCCTGCCCCGCTTTATCGACACGGTGGCGGCGGCGCCATGCCGGACCTTCATCATCCATGCCCGCAAGGCCTGGCTGCAAGGGCTCAGCCCCAAGGACAACCGCACCATTCCGCCTCTGGATTATGGCCTGGTGCACGAGATCAAGCGCGCCCGGCCGGACCTGACCATCATTCTCAATGGCGGCCTGCGCGACGTGCCGCACGCGCTTGATGCCAGCAAGGGGCTTGATGGCGCCATGATCGGCCGCGCCGTCTATCAAAATCCGTGGCTTCTGGCCGATGCCGACCGGCTGGCCTTTGGCAGCACTGCCGCCATGCCGGAGCGTGCGCACATAGTCGAACAACTGATCCATTATGCCGAGCGCGAAGTGCGGGCAGGCACGCCCCTGCCCGCCATCACCCGCCATGCCATCGGCCTGTTTACCGGCATGCCCGGGGCACGCCTGTGGCGCCGCATCCTGTCGGAGGAGGCACCAAGACCTGGCGCCGGTGCCGATGTGATCGCCCGGGCCGCCAGCCAGGTTCTGGGGCAAGCATGGGCAGCATGAGCACCGCGCTAGCCAGCCACCTGCCCCTGCTGGCCGCGCTCATTGGCGCCGGGGTCTTCGCCGGGCTGATTGCCGGGCTGTTCGGGGTTGGCGGCGGCGTCGTCATCGTGCCCGCGCTTTACGCTGCCTTTGGCGTGCTCGGTATTGATGATGCGGTGCGCATGAAGGTGGCCGTGGCGACCTCTCTTGCCACCATCATCATCACCTCGGCGCGCTCCACCTGGTCACACTACAAGCGCGGTGCCGTGGATGTGCGCCTGTTGAAGGCCTGGACGCCATGGATCATGCTGGGGGCGCTCATTGGCGCCTTTGCCGCCAGCGCAGCACCCGGCGAGGCGCTGACCGCGGGCTTTGGCATTTTCCTGATCCTGATTTCCGTGCAAATGGGCCTGGGGCAGCCGGGCTGGCATCTGCGCAAGAGCCTGCCGGGCGGCATCTGGAACGCGGTGATCCCGGGCAGCATCGGCCTGTTCTCCGCCATGGCCGGCATTGGCGGCGGTGTGTTCGGGGTGATCATCATGACCTTGTGCGGCAAGCCCATTCACCGTGCTGTCGGCACCGCGGCCGGTTTTGGCGCTGCCATCGGCATTCCCGCAACCCTCGGATTCATCATTGCCGGCTGGGCCGTGCCGGGGCGCCCGGCGCTGTCGCTGGGTTATGTCAACCTGGCCGGCTTCGTGTTTATTGCCACCCTGACGGTGCTGATGGCACCGGTGGGGGTGGCGCTGGCGCATGCCCTGCCCGTCAAGCACTTGCGGCGGCTGTTTGCCGTGTTGTTGCTGGTGACCGGGGTGCTGATGCTGCGCGATGTGCTCAGCGGCGCAGGATGAGCTGGTTGCGGCTGGCTTCGAAGCGTGACAGGCGGCCAAGATAGCTCATGCCCAGCAAGGATGTGCCAAGGCCATCCTGCATCACCAGGGCCTTGACGTTGTTGACCTTGAGGCCGCCAATGCTGACGCTGGGCAGCGTCACCGGGGCGGCCATCACCTGCCCTGATGCGGTGCTGACCGGGACCACATAATGCAGCCTCTCGAGGTCCAGCCCGGCACGGCGGGCATCCAGCGCCGTCAGGGCGACAGTGCTGGCGCCGGTATCGACCATGAAGCGCACATGCGCCTTGCCAACGCGGCCATCGGCCCAGAAGTGCCCGTCCGCCGCCTTGCGCAGGGCCACCGCGCCGCCATTGCCGCTCTGCGGTGCATCCTGTTTCAGGCTTTGCGCCCGCGCCGGAACCAGTTCCGCCAGAACGGTCTTGCCGATTCTGGCAAAATCCTGGCGGTAGCTGTACAGCGCCACCAGGAACAGCAGCATCCCGGCCCAGACCAGGCCCTGTTTCAGGGCCACGCCAATGCGCGCCCGGCTGCTGCCAAACACGCCGGTGCCGATCAAGCTGAGCAGAAGCACCAGATAGACAAATTGCCCCCGCTCACGGGTATCGGGAAGAAGGCCCGGCGCCGCCAGCCCCAAAAGCAGCATCAAGCCAGCCACAACCAGGGCGAAAACGGCGAAATAGGCCAAGGCGCTGCGCATTGCGGGCTCCAGTCCGGGCAGGTCAGGGCTTGACCCTAAATATGAATGACCCGGCCAAAGGCGTCCAGCACGCTCTCGTGCATCATCTCGGACAGGGTCGGGTGCGGGAACACCGTTTCCATCAGTTCAACCTCGGTGCTCTCCAGCGTGCGCGCCACGGTATAGCCCTCGATCAGTTCGGTGACTTCGGCGCCGATCATGTGCGCGCCCAGCAATTCGCCGGTCTTGGCATCAAAGACGGTCTTGACCAGCCCTTCGGGCTCGCCCAGTGCTATCGCCTTGCCATTGCCCATGAAGGGAAAGCGGCCGACCTTGACGCTGTATCCCGCCGCCTTGGCCGCCGCTTCGGTGAGGCCCACCGAGGCCACTTGCGGGCGGCAATAGGTGCAGCCGGGAATGTTGCCGTGATCCAGCGGGTGCGGGTTCAGCCCGGCAATCTTTTCGACGCAGATCACCCCTTCATGGCTGGCCTTGTGGGCCAGCCAGGGCGGCGCGGTCAGATCGCCAATGGCATAGAGGCCGGGCACATTGGTGCGCGAATAGTCATCCACCACCACATGCGAGCGGTCGGTTTTCACACCCAGCGCTTCCAGGCCGAGATTTTCCACATTGCCGACAATACCGATGGCCAGAATGATGCGCTCGGCGCTGATGGCCTGGCTCTTGCCGTCCCTGGTCTTTATGGTGGCCGTGATCGTATCCTTGCCCGGTTTGACGCCCTGCACCTGCGCGCCCGTCAGAATGGTCATGCCGCGCTTTTCAAAGGCCTTTTGCGCCAGGGCACTGATTTCGGCATCTTCCACCGGCAGCACCCGCTCCAGCATTTCCACCACCGTCACTTCGGCGCCCAGAGAGCGGTAAAAACTGGCAAATTCCATGCCGATGGCGCCAGAGCCGATGACCAGCAGGGACTTGGGCATGATGTCCGGAATCATTGCCTCGTGCGCGGTCCAGATAAACTTGCCATCCGGGGCGAGGCCCGCGGCGGGGATGGTGCGCGCCCGCGCGCCGGTGGCGAGAATGACATGTTTGGCGGCATAGGCGCTTTCCTTGCCCGCCTTGTCCTTGACCAGCACTTGCGGCGCACCCTTGCCTTTTTCCAGGCGCGCCGTGCCGTCGATGACGGTCACTTTATGTTTTTTGAGCAGGAATTTTACCCCGCCCGCCAGTTGCGCCGCGATTTTGCGCGAGCGCTTGACCACGGCCTGCAGATCAAACCCCGCCTTTTCGCATGAAAGGCCAAAGGATTCGGCCTCGTTCATCAAATCGAACACCTCGGCGGACCGCAACAGTGCCTTGGTGGGGATGCAACCCCAGTTGAGGCAGATGCCACCCAGGTGCGCCCGCTCGACAATGGCGGTTTTCATCCCCAGTTGCGCGGCGCGGATGGCGGCCACATAACCGCCGGGACCGGCGCCAATAATGATCAGGTCAAAGCTTTGCTGGCTCATGAATCTGTCTCTTTCCTCAGGGGCGGGGCCGGGGTCGGCCTGCCGTCTTGGTCCAGGGCCACCATGACAAACTCGCCCATGGTCGCCTGGCGGCGTTCGCCGGTCTTCAGGTCCTCGGCGCACAGGCGCACGGCAACCCGCATGGACGAGCGGCCGACGCTGGCGACACGGGCCGTTATATCGATCATTTCACCCACATGAATGGAGGCCGTGAAACTGATTTCCTTGAGGGCCGCCATGACCACAGACGTGCGCGCATGGCGCGAGGCGGCGACGAAGGCCGCCTTTTCCATCAGGTTCAGCGCGCGGCCGCCAAAAAGCAGGCCGCGATGGTCGGTATCGCCCGGAAACACCAGTTCGTTGGTATGGGTTTCCCCCGGCCGCTCGGCAGCATAGTCCGGCACGGGCGGCAGAGGTGCCGGATTGGTCTTGCGGTCGGTGGCGACCATGATGAAATCGCCCTGGGTGGTCAGGTGGCGCGCCCCGCTGAGCAGGTTTTCCGCCACCAGTTTCACCCGAACGGTGAGCGACGTGCGGCCGACACTGCGCACTTCGCCGGTCACATCGACAATATCGCCAACCAGGACCGGGCTCTTGAAATCCATGCGCTCGACGGCGGCGGTGACAAAGCTGCGCCGGGCAAAGCGCGCCGCGGCCAGAAATGCCACCTTGTCCATGAACGCCAGCGCCGCGCCCCCGAACATGTCGCCCTGGTGATTGGTCTGGTCGGGAAACACCAGATCAATCAGGCGCACCTTGTGCTGCACGCCGCTCATGCGCCGAAAAAGGCGTTTTTGACGCCATCGAATATGAGTTGCACCGACAGCGCCGCCAGGATGACGCCAAACACACGGGTAATCAGCGCGCCAACCGTGTGGCCCAGAACCCGCAGCAGCCAGGGCGCAATCAGCAGCATGATCAGGGCAATGAGCAAATTGGCGATCACCGCGGCAATGACCACGATCTGCGCCATCGGCTCGCCATGATGCTGGGACATGAAAATCATCACCGCGGCAATGGAGCCGGGCCCGGCCAGAAGGGGAATGGCCAGCGGAAACACGGAGATGTCCTCCGGCCCGTCTTCGTCCTCCAGCATGCTTTCGGCGCGGTTTTCACGGCGCGCCTGGCGTTTCTCGAACAGCATTTCAATGGACATGAGCAAGAGCAGCAAGCCGCCCGCGGCGCGAAATGCATCAAGACTGATACCCATGCGGCCCAGCAGCCACTCGCCGCCATAGGCAAAGCCCAGCAGCAGCAAGGCGGCGATGAAGGTGCCGCGAATGGCCATGTTGCGGCTGTGCGCGCGGCTGGTTCCCGCGGTCAGGGTGGCAAAGATCGGCGCCACGCCAAGCGCGTCTATGACCACGAACAGGGTGACGAAGGAGGCAAGGAACAGATCGAACATGGCCGCGTTCATGGCTTTCCCCTAAAGCAGCATCATCGAAGGCGTTTCGATGAACTGCTTGAAGTATCTGAGGAAAGATGCGCCGATGGCGCCATCCACGACCCGGTGATCGCAGGTCAGGGTGACGCTCATCACCGTGGCAATGCCCAATTCATCGCCATTCACCACCGGCCGCTTTTCGCCGGCGCCGACCGAGAGGATGGCGCCTTGCGGCTGGTTGATGATGGAGGCGAAGGATTTTATGCCCATCATGCCCAGATTGGAGACGGTGAAGGTGCCGCCCTGATATTCCTCTGGCATGAGCTTGCGCGCCTTGGCCCGCGCCGCCAGGTCCTTGACCTCGGCGGATATGGCCGCCAGGCCCTTGGTTTGCGCCCGGCGCACCACCGGGGTGATCAGCCCGCCCTCTATGGCGACGGCAACGGCAATGTCGGCGTCATGCCACAGCTTCAGCCCCTCCGGCGTATAGCTGGCATTGGCGCCGGGCTCTTTTTTCAATGCCAGGGCGCAAGCGCGGATAATGAAATCATTGACCGAAATCTTGATGCCCTCATCCGCCATGGCAGTGTTGATGGCCTTGCGCGCGGCAAGCAGCGCATCAAGGCGGCAATCAATGGTGAGCGGGAAATGCGGCACATCGCGAAACGATTCGGTCATGCGTTTGGCTATGGTTTTGCGCATGCCATCGAGCGGCACCAGATCATAACCGCCGGGCGCGGCCGCTTGCGCAGGCGCAGCCACAGGCGCCGGGCCCCTGGCCAGAGCCGCCTCGATATCGCGCTTGATGATGCGCCCATGGGGACCGGTGCCGGTTATAGATGAAAGCTCCAGCCCCGCCTCTCTGGCCATGCGTTTGGCCAGCGGCGAGGCCTTGATGCGCGCCCCCTCTGGCGGCTTCGCCGCCACCTCCCCCGCAGGCGGGGGAGGAGAAGAAGCGGCAGTCGCCGAAGGTGCTTCCTCTCCCCTGGGGGGAGAGGCTTGCGGTGAGGGGGTTCCTTCGACAGGCTCAGGATGAGAAAGGTCAACGTTCTCCAGGGCCGCGGCATCCTCGCCCTCTTCCAGCAATAGCGCGATCGGGGTGTTGACCTTGACGTGCTCCGCCCCGCCGGGCACCAGGATCTTGCCCAGCACCCCCTCTTCCACCGCCTCGACCTCCATGGTTGCCTTGTCGGTCTCGATCTCGGCAATCACGTCACCGGCATGGATTTCATCGCCTTCCTTCACCAGCCATTTGGCAAGCGTGCCCTCCTCCATGGTGGGCGAAAGCGCGGGCATGAG
>JALWUB010000452.1 GCA_026993275.1 Robiginitomaculum sp.
TCGGCGCCGCTGACCATCGCCGCGCTCGAGCATGACGGCCTGCAGGAGGCCCGCGCCATGGCGCGCAAGGCGTTCGGGCTGATGGCGCTGCTTGGCTTTCCCGCCGCCGCCGGGCTGGCGCTGGTGGCGCAGCCGCTGGCCGCGGTGATGACCGGCCCGGCCTTTCGCGCCGAGGCGGCGCAGATCATTCCCTGGATCGCCCTTGCCGGGCTGATGAACGGCATCATGACCTATTACCTGCACGAGGCCTTCACCCTGTCGCGGCGCACCGGCGTGATGGCCGCCATCATGGTGGTCCCGGCGCTCTTGAACATCGTGCTCAACATCATCCTGCTGCCGCGCCTTGGGCTGCAGGGCGCGGTCATCGCCACCGTGCTGGCCTATTTTGCCGGGCTGGTGCTGAGCGCCATGGCCGGGCGGCGCTATTTTCCGCTGCCGCTGCCCTGGGGCGCCGCCGCCAGGACCGCCCTGGCCTGCGCCGTCATGGCCGCCGGGGTGATGGCCGTGCCGTGGCCGCAGGACTGGCCCGCCCTTGCGCTGCTGATGGCCGAGGCCGCCCTGGGCGCCGTGCTTTATGGCGCCGCTGCCCTTGTCCTTGACCTGGCCGGGTGCCGCCAGATGGCGGCGCTGGCCCTGGCGCGCCTGCGCCGCCGCCTGGAGCCCGCCGTCCCATGAATGCGCCGCTCAAATCGTGCACTGTGGTCCGCAATGCGGCCTTTGATGCGGCGGGCGCCGTGCGCCTGAGCGTGCTGATTCCGTTTTACCGGGACAATCCCGCCCCCCTGCTCAAGCGGCTCGCGGCCAGCCCGCCCCAAGGCGCCGAGATCATTCTCTATGATGATGGCAGCGCCGACGCCGTGCTCACCGGTGCGGTCATCGAGGCCGTGCAAGAGGCACCCCTGCCGGCCATGCTGATCAGCGCACAGCACAATTGCGGCCGCGCCTGCGCCCGCAATGCCCTGACCCGGGCGGCACGCGGGGCGTGGGTGTTGCTGCTGGATGCCGACATGATGCCCCCCGATGCGGCGTTCCTGCAGCGCTGGCGCGCCTGTGTGGACAAGCTGGCCCCGGCCATCGCCTTTGGCGGTTTCGCGGTGCCGCCCGGGCACAGCGTCGCGCCGGAGCAGAGGCTGCATCAGGCGTTTTCGCAACACTCCGACTGCCTGCCCGCCGCGGTGCGCATGCAGAACCCGGCCAGCCATGTGTGCACCTCCAATCTGCTGGTGCGCAAGGACGTGCTGCAGGCGGTTCCCTTCGATGACGGTTTTGACGGCTGGGGCTGGGAAGACGTGGAATGGGCGGCGCGCGCGGGCCAGCATTACCCCATCATCCACATTGACAATCCGGCCCTGCATCTGGGCCTGGAAAACCCCGGAACACTGTTGCGGCGGTTTCGCGATTCTGCCGCCAACTATGCCCGCTTCGTGCACCGCCATCCGGCGCTGGCGCGCAGCTTGCCGAGCTGGAAAGCGGCGCGGATGGCCGCCAAAATCCCCGGATTTTCACGTTTGCGCCCGCTTTTTGCCGCCATCGCGCGCAACAAGGCGGGCCTGTGGCCACTGCGGGCGCGCATATTGGCGCTGAAACTGTGGCGCTCAAGCTGGTATGCAAAGGCCTTGTCATGACTGCTCCCATCTCTTCCTTTTCCTCCGGCGGCCTGCTGGACCGCGTCAAGCGCCGCCTGACCCGCCTGCAGGCGCGCCGCCCGGTGGACTGCGCCCAGGGCCGCTATCTGGTCAGTTTCAGCTTTGATGACTTTCCGCGCAGCGCCGCCACCAATGGCGCCGCCATTCTGGAGGAATTTGGCTGGCGCGGCACCTATTATGCCAGCGCCGCCTTCGAGAATGGCACAAACCATCTGGGCGAGCTGTTCACCGCCGCCGACATTGCCCGCCTGACCGCACGCGGCCATGAAATCGGCTGCCACACCGAAGGCCATATCAATTGCGCCGTCAATGCGCCGGTGGTGGTGCAGCGCGATGTGCGGCGCAACCAGCGCAGGCTGCGCGCCCTCGGCGCGCCAACGCCGCGCTCCTTCGCCTTTCCCTTCGGCGAGGCCTCGGCGGCGGCCAAGACCGTTCTGGGCCGCCACTATGCCTGCCTGCGCGGCATCAGCCGCACCGTCAACCGCCGCCACAGCGACGCCAACCAGCTGGGCGCGGTGGCGCTGGAGGGGGATGCCGGCGATGCGGCGCTGGCGCTGTCCTTCGTGGACAATCTGGCGAGCGCACCGGGATGGCTGATCTTTTTCACCCACGACGTGCGCGAAAACCCCGGCGAGTGGGGCTGCACGCCGGGCCTGCTGCGCCGTGTCTGCAAGGCGGTGCACAAGGCCGGGTTCGAGGTCATGCCGGTGGGCGAGGCCTTCGCCGCCCTGCAACCCATGGAGAAAGCCGCATGACGCCCGATGTGTGCGTGGTAATCCCGACCTTTCGCCGCCCGGACCGGCTCAAGCGGGCGCTGAACAGCGTCTTGCTGCAGGAGGGGGTGCAGGCGCTTGTCGAAATCGTCGTTCTCGACAATGACCCGCAGGCCTCGGCGCGCCCGGCCATCGAGGCGCTGGCCGGGCAAACCCGCTGGCCGGTCATTTACGGCCATGAGCCGGAGCCCGGCGTCGCCAATGCCCGCAATGCCGCCTTGCGCCTGACCCGGGCCCGGCTGATCGCCTTTCTGGACGATGACGAATATGCCACGCCGGGCTGGCTGCAGGCGCTGCTGCGGGTCCGCGACGAGACCAATGCGGACCTGGTGTTCGGGCCGGTGCAGGGCCGCCTAGAGGGCGATGTGCCGCACAAGCGCTATATCGAGGCCCGCTTCACCCGCAGCGGCCCGGCCCAATCGGGCCTGATCGACAGCTATTACGGCTGTGGCAATTCGCTGCTCAAGCGCGGCCGTTTCTTTTCCGATCCGCCC
>JALWUB010000453.1 GCA_026993275.1 Robiginitomaculum sp.
AACTTCTCGGCGCCCAGATCGGCGCCAAATCCGGCTTCGGTAATGACATAATCGGCCAGTTTCATGGCCCCCTTGGTGGCAATGACCGAATTGCAGCCATGGGCAATGTTGGCAAACGGCCCGCCATGGATGAAGGCCGGGCTGTGCTCCAGGGTCTGCACCAGATTGGGCGCCAGCGCATCCTTGAGCAGCACCGTCATCGGCCCTTGCGCTTTCAGCGCTTCGGCCCTGACCAGTGTGCGCCCGCGGGTTTCGCCAATCACCATCCTGCCCAGGCGGTCCTGCAGGTCCTGCAGGTTTTCGGCCAGGCAAAAGGCCGCCATCACCTCGGAGGCCACGGTAATGTCAAAACCGCCCTGGCGGGCAAAGCCGTTGCCGGGGCCGCCCAGCGAGGTGACGATCTCCCGCAAGGAGCGGTCATTCATGTCAACACCGCGCCGCCAGCTGATGCGCCGCGTGTCGATGTCCAGATCATTGCCCCAATAGACATGATTGTCGATGAGGGCGGCGAGCAGGTTGTTGGCGGCGCCTATGGCATGAAAGTCGCCGGTGAAATGCAGATTGATGTCCTCCATGGGCACGACCTGCGCGCGGCCGCCGCCAGCCGCGCCGCCCTTCATGCCAAAACAGGGGCCAAGCGAGGGCTCGCGCAGGCAGACCATGGCGCGCTTGCCAATGCGGTTGAGGCCGTCCGCAAGACCGATGGAGGTGGTGGTCTTGCCCTCCCCGGCGGGGGTCGGCGTGATCGCCGTGACCAGGATGAGGCGGGCGTTTTCGCGCGCGGGCTGTTGCTGCAGCCATGACAGCGCCACCTTGGCCTTGTCATCGCCATAAGACTTGAGGGCGCCGGACGGGATGTCCAGGGCGGCGGCAATCTCGCCGATCGGGCGCAACTGTGCGGCCCGTGCAATCTCGATGTCCTGCATGGATGAGGCTCCTGACGGGTTTCCTTGGCGTTTTTGTTCAGACCTAGCAGAAATGCCGCCAAATGCACGCGCATTTTTGGCCTGCGGCGCCATGTCGCGCAAATGTGATGCGCCTGTTGCGAAAACGCCCGCCTTTGCCGGATTGGCAAAAAAATGCTACACCCTGCCTGAACGGGTGGGTTGCATTGAGGCAAACATGATGGACAGCAGGGGTGCATCCGGCAAAGCCGCGTCCGGGGCGCTGCGGCGCCCCCGGCCCGAGCGCCCGGCCGATCCAGTGCGTGTGGCGATTGCCAACAAGAACTCCATGATGATCCGGGGCTTGCGCTCCCTGCTGACAGAAGACGGCGGTTTCGAGACGGTGGTTTCGGCCACGGATGGCGAGCTGTTTCTGGAGTGCGTGGAGCGCATGGACTTCGACATTGGCATTATCGGCTGGGTCATGCCCTATCGCAGCGGCCAGCAAGTGCTGGAAGCCCTGCTGGAGCGCCCGGGCACGCCGCGCATTGTCGTCTATAGCGGCGATGACAGCGCCGCCACCATTGAGCGGGCCATGGCGCTGGGCGCGGCCGGTTTCTGCCCCAAGAGCGCACCCCCCGAACAGCTTCTGGACACCCTGCACGCGGTCGCGCGCGGGCACATGCTGTTTCCGCTGACGCGCGGGCGGCGGCGCGATCCGCTGGCCAGCCTGACGGCGCGCGAGCGCGAAGTCCTGCAAGCCCTGGCCGAGGGCAAGACCAATGCCGCCCTGGCGCGGCATTTTGGCGTCTCTGCCAACACCATCAAGTTCCACCTGCGCAACCTTTATGAAAAGCTCGGCGTGCAAAACCGCGCCGGGGCGGTGGCCATGCTGCTGGGCGGGCGCCCTGCCTGAACGGGTGGGGCCTTGCCTGCCCGCAAGATATTTTTGCCCTGCCCTGACGGGGCGAGACAAACCCGGTTTTCGCCTTTAGCCCTGTGCCATCAGAATTGATGCACCAGGCAGGAAACCGCCATGGCCACGGACAAGACAGCACGCTTGCCAGCAGATTTCGCCTATGCCCTGCGCCGGGTCAGCGAGATGGCCGCCTGCGCCGCCTACAGCTGGATCGGCCGCGGCGAAAAGGAACGCGGCGATGGCGCCGCCGTTGCCGCCATGCGTGCGGTGCTGAACACTTTGCCGATTGATGGCAGCATTGTCATTGGCGAGGGCGAGAAGGATGAAGCGCCCATGCTGTTCAAGGGCGAACAGGTGGGCGCGGGCGGCCCGGCGCTGGATATTGCCGTCGATCCTGTCGAGGGCACCAGCTATCTGGCCAAGGGCATGACCAATGCCATGGCGACCATTGCGGTGGCGCCGCGCGGCACCATGTTCGACCCGGGCCCGGCCTTTTACATGCGCAAGTTCGCCGCACCGGCCGCGGCCAAAGGCAAGGTCGATCCGTCCTTGCCAACCCGCGATGTCTTGCACGACCTGGCCGCCGCGCTGGGCAAGAGCGTTGCCGATCTCAGCATCTATGTCCTTGAAAAACCGCGCCACAACCGCCTGGTGCGCGAGATCACGCAGGCCGGGGCGCGCACCATGCTGTATCCGGCTGGCGATGTCGCCGGCGCCATCATGGCGGCCATGCCCGATGGCGAGGTGGATGCGCTGATGGGCACGGGCGGCACCCCGGAAGGCCTGCTGGCGGCCTGCGCCATCCAGGCGCTTGGCGGGGTGTTCTTCGGCAAGCTGGACCCGCAATTGCACACCGAAAAGCGCGCCGTTGATGCCGCGGGCCTCAACACCGGCAAGTGGATGGATGTGGACCGGCTGGTGCGCTCGAAAGACGTGGCCTTTTGCGCCACCGGCATCACCACCGGCTTGCTGTTCGATGGCGTCGCGCAAGAGGACGGCTTCTGGCGGACGCAAACCCTGATGCTGACCGGCAGAACGCGCACGCGCCAGCTGCTGACCAGCTGGCTGCCGGACGAAAAGGTTGCGGCCATGCTCGATCTGGC
>JALWUB010000454.1 GCA_026993275.1 Robiginitomaculum sp.
GCGCCGCTCAGCACGGCCAGGGCGCGCAACAGGCCGGTGCCGCCAGAGACGCTGGCCAGGTCCATGGCGCCCGCCGCATTCAGCACCAGCATGGCATGGGCGACGGCCAGCACGATGAGGGTGCCCGTCCATGCGACCAGATAGGGCAGGGACGAGCGCAGCAGGTTCCGGCCGCGCGGATCAATGGCGGGCAGGATGGCAAACAGGGCCGCCAGGGCGGCAGCAAGGCCCGGCATCAGCCAGAGGATTTCGCCGCGGCCGCCAAAGCGGTCTGCCTCGCCCCTGATGTTCCAGTGCACGGCAAACCGCCCGTCCGGGGCCAGATGCCCCATGGCCCACAGGCTCAAGCCCAGCATGATCGCGATCAGCAGGGCCGATGCCGCCAGTCCTTTGCGAATCATTGGTTCTCTCCCTCATCATGTTTGCCGAACAGGGCCATCAGCGCGGCGATGGCGTCTTCCGCCGCGCCGGTGTTGAGCCGGTAGCGGATTTGCGTGCCATGGCGCTCGGCATGCACCAGGCCCGCGGCCTTGAGCACATTGAGGTGCGCCGTCAGGCTCGGCCATGTCATCTCGAAATGCGCCGCAATGGCGCCCGATGTCATCGGCCCCTCGCGCAGCATGGACAGGATCCGCCGCCGCACCGGATGGGCCAGCGCCTTGAAAGTTTTATTCATGATTTCACTAATTAGCAAAATAACTAATTAGTGTCAAGTAAACGAAGTCATGACTTTGATGCCGAGCGGTCTTGCCCGTCCTGCCGTTTCGCCATCTTGCCGACGACCCTTTTTACCCGCCTGTTTTGCCATGCATAAACCCACACCATGAACGTGGTCCATGTCATCATGTAGATAGCACTTTGTATGTACCAGTCCCATGTGAAGTGAAAGCTGGGAAGCAGCAGGCCAGACACGGGCAGTAATGCCAGGGTCAGGCCGATGACCATGATAACATCGTGCCAGAAGCGCCATTTTTGGCGCAACCACTGCCAGCGCTGTGGCTTGTTGCGCTTTTGCGCCTGCCTGTCTCTGATCAGCAGCTCAAGCCGGGCGAGGGTATAAACGTAAAAGACCGCCATCAGCGTGAACAGGCTGACTGTGAAATAAGAATCCCTGTTGGCCAGCATATGGCTGGCAACCCATGAATGAAAATAAACATAATACATTACCGAGAAAAAGATAACGCCAGAGATCATGATCTGGCGCTGGACGCGCCTGTATTTTTCCACGGCTGACTGGGCGTCGGAGAAAAAATCATTGTCTTTTGCAATTTTGGCATCGGCATAAAAAACATGCACAGTTCTTTGCGACACGCCAAGCTGCCAGCCGGTATCGGCACACAATTGCACATAGTCATCCAGATCCCCTTTGCCGAGTTTGCGATAATCGGCACGAAACAAAAGCTGTCGCGGCTTATCCCGGCGAAAGACAAAGCCATAGGGTTGCCACGGGGGCAGAATCCTGGGTCGCCTGAAGCCGCTGATAATCCAGCCCTTGGCGGCCATGAATTGCAGAAAATCAAGAAACCTGTCTTCCTGCCAGTACATCCACATATAGGGTGCGACCAGTTCACGGCGCGAACGCGCAATCCGCCCCGTGTAAAACAGCACAAACATCACCATAATGAGGGCGAAATTGACAGACAATACAATCGGCAAAAGCGCCGCGACAGAAATGCCGTCCGTTATGGCTTTGGGCGCAAGCACGATGAACATGAGAACATTGGCAAGCAGCACTATGACCCGGGGCGGCATATGCCGTGACAGCGAAAAGCCGTCCTCGTCGAAAAACGCTTCGCTTAAGCGCGTATCCTTCGGCGCGCAAAAATAATGGCGATTGCCAAGGCTGCAGACATGTTCCCATCCATCCTCGCGGCATTGCTGCAAATAGTCATCAAACTCGTCATGGTTTTCGTCAAAAAAGTCTATATGAAAGGCGCAGGCACCCTTTTCGCCCCTGGCAAAGCGGTACAGCATGCCCGCCCGTATGTCTTGCAAATGCCATCCCCTTGCCGCCTGCGCCGCCAGCCAGCGGCTCTCGGCCCGGGCTTCCCAGAAGTAAAACATTCTGAACACGGTTTTTGTGTTTGTGCGGCTCATGCCTTCGGCCTCCCGTCCTTCCATGCGTCAAGCGCCGCCTTGCCATAGCCGACAAGGGCGGCAAGGCGGTCCATTTCGCTTTGCAATTGCGCATGCCCCGAAGCAGTCAGTTCATAGACCTTGCGCCGTTCGCCATTTTCCACCGGCAGCGGCCTGATCCAGTCCTTTTTGGTCATTTTGGTCAGCGCCCCATAGAGCGTGCCGGGGCCAAGGCGCACCCGGCCGCCGCTCATCTGCTCGACCTTTTTGATGATGCCATAGCCGTGCAAAGGCTCGGCCAGCGCCAGCAATATGAACGTGCTGGCTTCAGAGAGGATTTCGCGCTTGTCGCTCACGCTGCAAATATAACGCCTTGCGTTATATCGTCAAGCGATATAGTTAGCGATCATTCGCGCTGGTCCAGCCGCCGGTTTATCAGTCATACTGGCTTGCCTGTGTGTCAAATATACGGTTGATAAAGCTGTCACGAACTGAAAGCAAAAGCCATGACCCGACCTCTTGTTCTCATTACCGGCGCTTCTGCCGGAATCGGCGCAGCACTGGCGCGCGAGTTTGCCGCTCATGGCTGGGACCTGGCGCTGACCGCCCGGCGCAAGGAGCGGCTGGAGGACATTGCCCAGGAAATGAAAGCCAGGAATGGCGTTGACAGCCTCATCATTCCGGCTGACCTGCACCAGAAGAGCGCGCCCGCGGCCATTCTGAAGGCCATTGACGAGGCCGGGCGCCATGTCGATGGCCTGATCAACAATGCCGGTTATGGCCTGCCCGGCACCTATCTGCACCCGTCCTGGA
>JALWUB010000455.1 GCA_026993275.1 Robiginitomaculum sp.
CCCTCCGGGCGCTGCGCGCCCACCTCCCCCCTGAACGGGAGAGGAAAAGGCCGTGCTGGCGGGAAGGGCGGGCCAGCTTTCAGGGTTCGACTTCACTCGCCATGAGGGGTGCCGGGCATACCGGGCATCGTCCCTTCTCCCCGGTGGGGAGAAGGTCAGGATGAGGGGGTGCTGAGGCTGAACATCAAACCCCGGACGGAGCAAATTCTGCAAGCCCGGGCACCCTCACCCCAACCCTCTCCCTGCCAGGGGAGAGGGAGTCCTGCCGCATGGCTTGGGTCATGGCTTGCATGTCCTGTTTTTTGCCACAATCAAGCCATGAGCGGGCCATGTGCAGGCCAGTTTTGAAGCCCTGAACACCAGTTCCGGACACTTTCAAACCAGAACCGGTGAATAAGCAAACCATTTCAAGCCATTTCGGGCCACTTCGCACGGGGATAAGCCTGAGCCTGTCCCCGCCCCAGTGCACAAGCGCATAATCAGGGTGTGCAGGGTTCTCAAAGAGGGCTCTGCACGGACGATTGAGATTGTGAATCAAGGCACTACAAGGACTTGCAGCCCTTCAGCGGCGCAAGGGATGCCTCTGTGCGCGCCCCAGACACCCCCTGAAAGTCTTATTCAGGGCCGCAAACAACACCGCTATCCCCGGGGGAAAACGGGAGAATGGTCTTACAAGCGCAGAACAGGCACATTGCCGATTGCAGTCTGCCCCGCGGACTCAGGCCTGCACGCACTTTCGCATGGCCTTGCCGCGCGTCCTGGTTCGAAAATCCGCCAGCGCTGAAGCAGCGGGATCAACAGGGCCTACCCCGCGGCGGCCTTGTTCTCGCCCTGGGCGCTTTCCGTGCCTCGCCATCGACAACCGGCAGACTGCATGGGCGGAAAGATTCTGGCTGCGCAAAGACAATATTTCTGCCGTAGCCTCTTGGATTATGACGGCGCGTTGGCCATGCTGTCTGCCAGCGCAATTTGGCGATGGCGAGTCATGAACGAGTCAGAACGCATAAGGGACCTGCAAACGCAACTTGCGGATGAAAAGCTGCGTGCTGAAGCCTTGGCGGCTGAACTTGACAAGATCCGCGCCCTGCCCAGCTGGCAGGTTGTCGAAGCCTTGCGCCTGCGCGGACGCCGGATGAAAAGACTGGCCCGCCTGTTCCGGCATGTTGCGGTGTTTTTCTTGCGCCTGATGCCCGGTTATGGCCTGCGCAAGCCCATCTCTCCCGCCCGTTTGCAAGCTCTCAAGAGCACGCTTCGCGACTCCAGGCTGTTTGTGGCGGACTGGTATGCCAAACGCCATCACCTGGCGCACCAGGACGCGGAAGAGCATTTTCTGCTCGAGGGCGGCGCAGGGGCCGACCCGGGGCCATTGTTTGACAGCAATTGGTACCGGCAGAGCAATCCGGACATCGGCACGGTCAACCCGCTGGTGCATTTTATGGAAACCGGCGCTGCGGAGGGACGGACCGGGTGGTCCATGCAGCGCGCCCTGGATGTGCAAAGGCCTTATATCAGAGACCCCGGCGCGGCTCTTGACGTTCTCAAGGAGGCTGGCGCGGCCCATCCCTTTGTGCAGTTTGCGCCTGGCGCACGGATCAGCGTTTATGCCAGTTCCCAGGGCAACAGTTTTTTTTCGCATTTGCGCGGCTTGCTGGTGCGCGGGCTCTGCGAGGCCGGTTTTGACGCTGTGCCCGCTGATGAAAACAGCCCGGGCCAGGCTGACGGGTCCACGCCCCTGATCATTGCGCCGCATGAATTTTATTATCTGGGCCGGGGCCGGAAATTGCGCGAAAGCCCGCATGTGCAGAACGCTCTTTATGTCAATACGGAACAATTGCACACATCCTGGTTCGCCCGGGCCTGGCCCTACCTGGCCAGGGCAAGGGGCGTGCTGGATTTTAACGTGCAAGGCGCGGCGATCCTGGCCCTGCACGGGATCCCGGCACGCTTTCTCTCCCCCGGTTTCGTTGCCCGCGACCCGGTGCTGACCCTGCAGCAGACCCTGCCAGACGAACCTGCCACCCAATCATTCGGGCCTGCCGTCCTGGCGCCCCCTCCTGCGCGGGAGGCGCCATTGTCCGCAAGGCCTCTGGATATTCTTTTTGCCGGTGCCAGCACGCCGCGCCGGGAACAGTTCTTTGCCAGGGCGGCAGCACGCCTGGCCGGCAAGGCCTGCGCCATCCATCTGACAGACATGTCGCGGCCCATCACCGATGGCGGCGGCATTGGCTTGTCCCCCCGTGCCTATGCCGGCCTGTCGCAAAGGGCGAAAATACAGCTCAACATCCATCAGGGCGCCCTGCCCTATTTCGAGTGGCACCGCATGATCCTGTATGGTTTCTGGCAACGCACCGCCGTGGTCACAGAAACAGGATTCCTGACGCCGGATTACACACCAGGCGTGGATTATTTCGAAGCAGACCTGGAGGATATTCCAGACCTGCTGGACTGGCTGCTGCACAGTGAAGACGGCGCAGAACACATGGAAAAGACGAGCACCAGCGCTTTTGAAAAATTGCGCGCCCACTCAACCATGGCGCATGTCTTGCGGCGCATGTTTCTTGAAGGCGGGGCAGGCACATGAGTTCTGACAGCTTCGCCAATCCGCACAGCATCGTGTTTGCGCACAAGGCGAGGGAGAACACACGCGCCAGGACCACGGTCGTCATTCCGCTTTACAACTATATGGACACCATCGAGGCGGCCCTTCAATCGGTCAAGGCCCAAAGCGCGCCTGAACTGTCCGTCGTCATCGTCGATGACTGCAGCAGCGATTCATCCTGCGCGCGGGCCAAGGCCTGGCTGGAGTGCAATGCAGACCGCTTTGCCAGTGCCATGCTGGTCACGCACACACAAAATGGCGGCCTCTCCAGAGCCCGCAATACCGGCTTTGTCCTGGCGCAAACGCCGTTTGTTTTTACACTTGATGCCGACAACCTCCTTTATCCACGCTGTGTGGAACGCTGTGAGCAGGCCATTGCAGACCCGCTGGCGGCCTTTGCCTACCCGATGCTGGAAGTGTTTGGATCTGCCCATGGCCTGCTCAATACCCAGTTGTGGAATCGCGCCCGTCTCGCCCGTGGCAATTATATTGACGCCATGGCGCTGATTCGCAGATCAGCCTGGGAAAAGGCGGGGGGCTATGTGCCGATGGAACATGGCTGGGAAGACTTTGACCTGTGGTGCAGCTTTGCCGAGCGGGGCTGGCATGGCGTGCGTGTCCCTGAAATCCTGGCCAGATATCGCGTGCACCCGGCTTCAATGCTGCAATCAAGAACCAACCGGCCCATGGCCTTGCGGGCCACGGCGCGTGCACTGAAACGCCGACACCGCTGGCTGAAACTGCAACACTGAGTGGTGAAACCGAAACAGGGTCATCACGCCCTCAAATCTGCGTGGGGCAGGCCTCAGGGCGCCCTTGCACGGCAGCAGGCGTGCATAACGGCTGAGCTGTGCACTGCGTGATTCCGCAACCTGCCGCGCACAGCCTTTATTGCCGCACAAACTGGCCATGTGCAGACTCAATCTTGTCCAGCGCACAACACGGCGCCGTATGCTGTGCCATCGCTGTTCCCCGTGGAGAATGACAAGAATGACCCAAAGCCCCAATTTGCATTTGCCCTATTTGCAAGAGGCCCAGGCGCAAAAACATGTGACCGTCAATGACGCCCTGCGCAGTCTGGATGCCGTGATTCACATCAACATTGCAGACAAGGATTTGACCGCACCGCCACCGGGCCCTGCTGACGGAGAGCGCTATATTGTTGCCCCAGCAGCGACAGGCACGTGGGCCGGCATGGACGGCAAGGTGGCCGCCTTTCAAGATGGAGCCTGGATATTTTACACCCCGGCGGAAGGCTGGCTGGTCTGGATTGCCGATGAGGACCAGCTCTATGTCCATGACGGGACATCCTGGAAGGCCGTTGGCGACAGTGATCTGCAAAACATTGCCGCGCTGGGGGTCAATACCACCGCGGACACTACCAACAAGCTGGCTGTGGCCAGCGCTGCAGTGCTGTTCAATCACACCGGCGCCGGGGTGCAGCACAAGCTGAACAAGGCTGCGGCGGAGGACACCGCGTCCGTCCTGTTTCAGAACAGCTTTTCCGGCCGGGCGGAGTTTGGGCTGCTGGGCGATGATGACTGGCACGTCAAGGTCAGCCCGGATGGATCAACTTGGCATGAAGCGTTTATTGTGGACAGAAATACAGGTGATGTGGACTTTCAAAACACCATAACCAGAGCAAACAACACAGTCTGGGATACCGGCAATCTAAGCAACCTGTCTGACCTTGATCCTGCTGCAGACAGTGAGCTGACCAACGCGCTTGCCAACATCGCCACCCTTCCGAACAATCTGGTGACGGCGCAGACCTACACGCATCAGATCAATGGCGCTCCTGACATCGTGTCCGGCATACCGGCATCAGAGATAACCCAGCAAGCTGGTGGCAATGCGGTCTTGCTGACTAATCAACTGGCCGCTCAAAAGGCCGTTTTCCCGATCATCCCGGGCAGGGTTTACGAGGTCATTTATGACATCGCTCCATCGGGTGCTGACTCGCGTGTCCAATGTGCTGGTGGATCTCTCAAATCAGATAACACGGCAATCAGTGGAACGTGGTTTGCAATTCCGCAAACGCCCACGATCAGCACCAGGACGCAGGTGGTTCAGAGATGGTCGACGGATGCAAGCAAGGGGGCAAACTTCGCATCAGACGGAACGGAAACGCTTGTGAGATTTTATGCCGCAGAAGCAGCATCTGGCTCAAACAGCGCCCCATATCTCTACGGCATCAGCGTGCGGGATATCACCAACCGCCTCACGCTGGATGGTGCCGAAACCATCACAGGCGTTAAAACCCATGCTGCAGCCCGTATAGACGCTCAGATTGCGCTGACTGATTCGGCAAACATTGCCCTTGATCTGGCAACCGGCAACACGTTTTCCGTGACACTGGGCGGTAACCGCATACTGGACAATCCTGCCAACATGGTGGCAGGCCAGAGCGGCACCATAATAGTTCAGCAGGATGCAACGGGCGGCAGAACCCTTGCCTATGGCTCCAGTTACAAATGGCCAGGAGGCGCCACGCCGGTCTTAAGCCCGGCAGCAGGCGCTATTGACATGATCCACTACCGGGTCCTCGATTCAAGCACCCTTTTGTGTTCTCTCCAACAGGCCTTTTCTTAAGGAAAGCCGGTGCCAGCGCTTCCTACGCTTCCAGAAGCGCCCGGGCGGCAGAGCGGGCTTCATCCGAGACATCGGCGCCGGCCAGCATGCGGGCAATTTCCTCGCGGCGTTCTTCCTCGTCCAGCGCCTGCAAATGGGTGCAGATGGTGTTGCCCTGTTCAAGCTTTTCAACCCGGTACTGGCGGCTGGCGCGGGCAGCAACCTGGGGACTGTGGGTCACCACCAGAACCTGCGCAGTGCGCGCCAGGGCCGCCAGGCGGCGGCCAACCGCATCGGCGACGGCGCCGCCAACCCCCTGGTCAATTTCGTCAAAGACCATGACCTTGTGCCCTTTGCCCCCGGTCAGCGCCACCTTCATGGCCAGCGAAAAGCGCGACAGCTCCCCGCCCGAAGCAATCGCCCCCAGGGGGCCGAAGGGCGTGCCGGGATTGGTGCACACCTCGAAGCTGATCTGATCCATGCCCTGCGGGCCATGGCGTTCCGGCGGCAGCATGGTCTGGGCCACCCGGAATGCGGCCTTCTGCATTTTCAGCGGCGCCAGTTCCTTTGCCAGCGCCTTTTGCAAGCGGACACCGGCCTTGGCGCGCTTTTCCGCCAGCGCGCTGGCGGCCTTGTCATAGGCCGCCCGGGCCTGCGCAAGGGCGTCTTGCGCCTGGCCATGGGCCTCTTCCAGGTTTTCCATGGACTCAAGCCGCGCCAGCAAGGCGGCGCGCACCTCCACCAGATCATCAACGCCAACACCATGCTTGCGCGCAGCGGCCCGCAAGGCAAACAGCCGCTCCTCGGCCTGTTCCAGCCGCTCCGGGCGCACATCGAGCGCCTGCCCGGCCTCGGTGAGCGCGGCGACGGCTTCCTCGATTTCAATCAGGGCGCGCTCCAGGGCTTGCGCGGTCCGGTCCAGCGGCGCAGCGACGGCAGGCGGGCACGCGCCATCCTGCAGACCGCCCAGCGCCTGCTCCAGCAGCGCCAGCGCAGAAGACACCTGCGCCTGCGGGCCGCGCTCATCCTCCAGAACGCCATAGGCGGACTGCACGGTCTGCGCCACATGCTGCGCCTGCATCAGAAAGGCGCGCTCGGCCGCGAGGCGCTCTTCCTCGCCCGCCTGCGGCTCCAGCCGGTCCAGTTCCTCCAGGGCGGCGCGGGTCAAGTCGCTGTCCTCCTGCGCCTTGCGCAAGCGCGACTCGATGTCCTCAAGCTGCGCCTGCGCGGCCTTCACCGCTTCCCAGAGACGGCCCAGCGCCGCAACCTCGTCCTCCAGAGCGCCATAGGCGTCCAGCAAGCCGCGGTGCGTCGCCGCATTGAGCAGGCCATGGCCGTCATGCTGGCCGAAAACCTCCAACAATTGCGCGCCCAGATCGCGCAACAGCCGCACCGAGGCCGGCTGGTCATTGACAAAGGCACGGCTGCGGCCATCAGCGCCCAGCAGGCGGCGCAGGACCAGGTCTTCGCCCGCATCAATCTCCAGGCCCGCAGCAGCCAGAAGCGGCCGGGCCGGGTGGTCTGGCGCAATGGAAAACACCGCAGTGACACTGGCCTGATCCGCTCCGGCGCGCACCAGGGAGCGGGCGCTGCGCATGCCCAGGGCCAGCCCCAGGGCATCGAGAATGATGGATTTTCCGGCGCCGGTTTCGCCGCTCAGCACCGTCAGGCCCGGCCCGAACGCAACATCGAGGCGATCAATCAGGACCACATTGCGAATCGACAGCGTGTTCAGCATGGACGCCCAACTTTAGAACAAGCGTCTCCAGGTCCTGCTGAAGAAGGAGCCCTTGTGCTTGTGCTTTTTCTTTGCATCGTCATCTGCACTTACCATGGCATTGGCGGCGCCGTATTTGGCCAGCAGGCGGTAACTGTCAGCATACCACTGGCTGCCCGGATAGTTATAGCCCAGAACCGCGGCCACTTGCACCGCCTCGTCCATGACCCCCAGGCGCACATAGGCTTCCACCAGACGGTGCAGGGCCTCGGGGGTGTGGGTGGTGGTCTGGTAATTGTCGATGACATGGTGAAAGCGCGAAATCGCCGCCAGGTTATAGCCGCGCTTCAGATACCAGCGGCCAATGGTCATGTCCTTGCCGGCCAGCTGGTCCAGGGTCAGGTCGATTTTCAGCCGGGCATCGCGGGCATAGGCGCTGTTGGGAAAGCGGCGCACCACCTGGCGCAGGGCATCCAGCGCCAGCTTGGTTTCGGACTGGTCGCGGCCCACATCCAGGATCTGGTCATAATGGCTGACGCCAATCAGATAATAGGCATAGGGCGCGCTGCGCGAGCCCGGATGCAATGCGATATAGCGCTGGGCGACATCAATGGCATCATTGTATTTCTTGGCCTGGTAATTGGCATAGGCCGCCATCAGCATGGCGCGCCGGGCCCAGACCGAATAGGGATGCTGGCGCTCGACTTCATCAAAAAACAGCACCGCCCTCGCCCAGTCCTTGCGCTGCAACCGGTCATAGCCCTGCAGATAGATCTTTTCTGCAGGGCGCTCCACATAGGCCAGTTTTTTCTTGCCTTTGCTGCCGCAACCAACAGTGAGCGCCAGGGACGCCAGCAGCAGAACAGAGAGGATTTTACGCATGGGTCTATGAGGTCTTTTGCGGGATCAGGGGGCCTGTCTTACCCTGATCCCTTGCCGGGGTGAAGCGTCTGGCCTGAACAATCACATGTTGGCAGGCCAAGGGCGATCATCAGGCGCATTGTGGTGAGATCATGGCATGCAACCTCCCCAACGCCGTCATGGCGGCAACACGCTTGTGGCCAATCCATGAGATTTGCCCTATGGTCATGCCATCACACCAGCCGCATCAGACAGCTGGAGCATCAGGGCGGGCGATCATGAAAGCTTTCATCACCACAGTGCTGTGTGCCGTCATGACGGCATCACTGGCCGGAATGGCCGGGGCCACGGATTATGCGCACTGGACCGAAAAGGCCCTGCGCGCCGAACTGTCGCGCCTGGCCACGATCAAGCGCAAGGTGTTGGTGCCGATGCGCGACGGCGTTGGCCTGTCCACCGACATTTACGTGCCCAAGAGCCATCCTGAAAACGCCCCGGTGATTTTCTGGCGCACGCCATACAATTTCAACACGCTGTCCGGGCGCCGCCTGCTGTTTACGGTGGAAAGCGTGGCGCGCGGCTATGCGCTGGTGATGCAAAACGAGCGTGGCCGCTATTTCTCCGAAGGCAAGTTTGAAATCCTCGGCCATCCGCGCACGGACGGCTATGACGCGCTCACCTGGATCGCCAAGCAGAAATGGTCCAATGGCAAGGTTGGCACGCTGGGGTGCTCATCCTCCGCCGAGTGGCAACTGGCGCTGGCGGCCATGCACCATCCGGCCCACGCCGCCATGGTGCCGATGTCGGCCGGCGCGGGCATTGGCAAGGTTGGCGATTTCGCGGAACAGGGCAATTGGTATACCGGCGGCGTACCGCGCACGCTGTTCTATGTCTGGCTCTACAATGTGGACAACCCGCTGCGCGCGCAAATCCCGCACGGGCTCGACCAGAAGACCCGTGCCCATATCGCCACCTACAATGATCTCGCCGCCAGGAAGCCCGAGGTGGACTGGAAAACCCACATTTTCCACTTGCCGGTCAGCACTATGCTGTCGTCCCTGGACGAGCCGCCGGCGACGTTCGAGCAATTCATCAGCCGCACCCCGGCAGACCCAGCCTGGCGCAAGGGCGGGCTTTATCATGAGGATGAGCCCTGGGGCGTTCCGGCCTTGTGGTTCAACACTTGGTATGATGTCTCCATCGGACCCAACATGGCGTTGTTCAACCACGCCAGAAAGGCCGGCATCACCAAGGCCGTACGCGACAACCAGTATGCCGTTGTCGCGCCGGTCGCCCATTGCCAGTTCTTTAATCTGGGTCCGGACACCGTGGTTGGCGCGCGCAATATGGGCGACACCAGCTTTGACACGCTGGGGGCCATTTATGGCTGGTTTGACCGCTGGTTGAAGGGCGACCAGAATGCCTTCGCCACCAATACGCCGCATGTGCGCTATTACGCCATGGGCCAGAACCGCTGGAAGTCCGCCGAAGCCTGGCCGCCCAAAAAGGCCAGGATGAAACGGCTCTATCTGCACAGCCAGGGGCAGGCCAACAGCCTCTATGGCGATGGCACGCTGAGCTTTGCCAAGCCGGACAGGGCCGAGCCCGCCGACGCCTACACCTATGATCCGATGAACCCGGTCGCCACCATTGGCGGCGGCGATTGCTGCAATGGCGGCCTGGTCATCCCCGGTGCCTTTGACCAGCGCCCGGTGGAAGCACGCCAGGACGTGCTGGTCTATACCAGCGCGCCGCTGGAGCATGATCTGGACGTGACCGGCTTTGTCGATGCGGTGCTGTATGCAGGCTCCGATGCGAAGGACAGCGATTTTGCCGTGAAACTGGTCGATGTAGCCCCAGACGGCACCGCCTGGATCATTGATGACACCATCTTGCGCGCCCGCTACCGGGACGGCTTCGACAAGCAGCACGTCATGCAAAAGGATGGTATCTACAAGCTCGACTTTTCGCCCATGACCACGTCCATCACCTTCCTCAAGGGCCACCGCATTCGTGTCGAGGTGACGTCATCGAATTTTCCCAAGTTTGTGCGCAATCTCAACACCGGCGGCCCAAACTATAATGAAGACAAAGGCGTGATTGCCCATAACCGCATCTTCCATGATGCCGGGCACGCGTCTTATCTCGAACTGCCGGTGATGCCGTAATTCCGTTGCGCACAAGGCGCTCTCTTGGTGCCATCCCGGAATTTTCGCCGGAAAAATATCCGGGGCCATGAGGTGGTGCTGCACAGTGGATCCCGGATAAAGCTGGCGCTTTTCCGGGATGACACGGCGTGCGAAACTAGGCTTTCGCCTAATCCTGGGTGTCCTGAGACTTTGTCTGTCTCATCTGCCGCCATTTGCGCAGCCGTTCGGCCACGGCCTTTTCATAACCGCGCCCCGAAGGCTCGTAGAAGCGTTGCGGTGTCATGCCGTCCGGCCAGGTGTTCTGGCCGCTGAAGGCATCCGGCGCGTCGTGGTCATACTGATAGCCTTCGCCATAGCCCTGCGCCTTCATCAGCTTTGTCGGCGCATTGAGAATGTTTTTGGGCGGCATCAGCGAGCCGGTTTCCCGCGCTGCCCTGGTGGCGCGCTTGAAGGCCGTATAGACCGCGTTGGACTTGGGCGCACAGGCCAGGTGCACCACCGTTTGCGCCAGCGCCAGCTCGCCCTCCGGACTGCCGAGAAAGCGATAGGTCTCCATCGCGGCAATGGCGGTTTGCAGCACGGACGGATCGGCATGGCCAATGTCCTCGCTGGCCATGCGCACCAGCCGCCGGGCCAGAAACAGCGGCTCCTCGCCGCCCTCCAGCATGCGCGCCAGCCAGTAGAGCGCCGCATCCGGGTCCGAGGCCCGCACCGCCTTGTGCAAGGCGGAAATCAGGTTGTAATGCTCGTCGCGATCCTTGTCATAGGCCGGGCTGCGCCGGTTCAGGGCCCTGGCGAGCGCCGCGGGATCCAGCGGCTTTGACGGCGCCAGCGCAAACACCTCTTCGGCCAGATTGAGCACATAGCGGCCATCGCCATCGGCCATGGCCCGCAAGGCGGCGCGCGCCGCAGGCTGCAGCCCCAGAGGCTTGCCCATCAGCGCCTCGGCGCGCTTGAGCAACACCTCCAGCGCATCATCATCCAGGCGTTTGAGCACCATCACCTGGCAGCGCGACAAAAGCGCGCCATTGAGCTCGAAAGAGGGGTTTTCCGTGGTCGCGCCAATGAGGGTGACCACGCCGCGCTCCACATAGGGCAAAAAGCCGTCCTGCTGCGCCCGGTTGAAGCGGTGAATCTCGTCCACGAACAGCAAGGTGCCCTGCCCCGTGGCGCGGCGCGATTCGGCGGCAGCAAACACCTTGCGCAAGTCGGCCACGCCGGAGAACACCGCCGACAGCGGCTCGAAATGCAAGGCGCAATGATCGGCCAGCAGGCGCGCTATGGTGGTCTTGCCCACCCCTGGCGGGCCCCACAGGATCATCGAGGTCAGGCGGCCATCGGCCACCATGCGCCCGATCGGCCCCTCCGGGCCAAGCAGATGCGCCTGCCCGGCCACCTCATCCAGGCTTTGCGGGCG